>DATMLR010000061.1:0-3289 GCA_035570015.1 Puia sp. | reverse complement strand
ATTATTCTACTTGTTCGTATGCTTTTTAACGGCTATATTTGTAACATCCACTCTAGAGAAGATCAGGCGCAATAAGCGCCTTCGATATAAAGAAGCTACTAATCAGAGCCTTAACCAAAAGTCCCGGTGTTTCTACATCGGGGCTTTCTTTTTACCGCGCCGCACAACTTTTGCATATTCCACTCACGAGCATTTCTACCTGCTGCGCGACATAGCCGCGCGGCAGTTTGATTCCCGGAACCACAACCTCTTCCAGACACATCGTATTGCCGCAAACGTTGCAAATAAAGTGTACATGGTCATCGCGGTGTTGTCCACCGGTGCACTCATCCTTACATAACGCATAACGTATAGAATTATCCGAAGTGGGTATACTGTGGATCAGGCCCTTTTCAACAAATGCCTGCAGCGTGCGATAAACGGTAACCCGGTCGAATTTCTCACTTGCTTTCTTTTCTATATCGCTGTGTGATAACGCACCATCCTGCTGCAAGAACAATTCGAGTATCTTCCGGCGACTACCGGTGACGCTCAACTGATTTCGGCGCAGGAGCTCATCGACATTCTTTTCCATGATCATCACGGATTATTATTAAATAAATTGTTCACGAATCGCGGTGCCGATGGATTTTCCTTTAACAAAACAGTAATATCCTTCTCCAACTCCTGCAGCTCATCTTTCTTCAATCCATCGTAGATCTTCCTGACCCGGCCGCCTTTGTCGACCAGCGCACAAAACTGGGTGTGCAGGAACTGTTCGTCAATGTTCAGCGCGTTGTTCTTGGGGTCGTCCAGCAGATATCCATTTCTGGCGAGATGATAGAGGCTGTCCTTCCGGCCGGTAAGGAACCACCAGCGCCGGGGATCGGCGCCGAGCGAATCCGCGTAGCGCTTCATCCGGATTACATTGTCTGTCCCCGGGTCGACAGTATAAGACAGGATGCGGAAGTCGGGTTCGGCTGCGTAGTCTTCGGCTACTTGCTTCATATTGGTGTTCAGCTTCGGGCAGATGCCCCTGCAGGTCGTGAAGAAATATTCGGCGACATAGACTTTTCCAACAAGATCCTTATCCGTGATGGTCTTTCCTTCCTGGTTATCGAAGGCAAAGGACGGAACATAACTGAGCACAGGCAGCTCGGGCTTCCCGAATCCGGGGATCAGCTTTGTCAGCGCGAAGTAGAAGCCGAGGAAGAGCAGAATAAAAAACCCAACCAAAAAACCTATCTTTTTCTTGTTCATAAAGTTTGTAAAGGTAGGACGGAACGGGGGAATCTTTTATTTTGCAACATTGTTGCATTTAGTTAACTTTGCGGTCCCCCGCCCCGATTTTCCCGAATTCGGGGTCGGCCCTGAAGGGGATTCTTTATCTTTGTAATTGTAAAATGGTGACTTTATGATCAGAACTGGAAATCCGATTATCAGTATTTATACGGAAATGACCCCCAACCCGGAGACGATGAAATTCGTGGCCAACAAGCTGCTGTACCCGGGAAAGAGCATTGATTTTCCCGACCCGGAAGCTTCAAAACCTTCCCCGCTGGCAATCGAGCTGTTTGGTTTTCCATTTATTAAAAGCGTATTTATCGCCAGCAATTTCGTTACGCTCACCAAGACCCCCGACACGGATTGGGATGATGTGATCCCCGCGGTCCGGCAGTTCCTGAAGGAATATCTCGAAGAGAATAAGCCGGTCATCAATGAAGATGAGATCGTGCTTGTCAAGACGGAGGGGAATCAGATCGATGCGGACGATGACGACGTGGTCAAGCGGATCAAGGAACTGCTGGAAAATTATGTCAGGCCCGCCGTTGAAATGGATGGCGGCGCGATCCAGTTCAAGAGCTACAACGAAGGGACCGTCAACCTCATGCTTCAGGGCTCCTGCTCCGGCTGTCCTTCTTCCATGATCACGCTGAAGGCCGGGATCGAAGGGATGATGAAACGGATGATCCCGGAGGTAAAAGAAGTAGTGGCAGAAGCGGAGTAGGTCGTCACTCGAATACCCGTGCAGCGTGTCAATACCCGAAATTTGGTCGCAGTTCGTCGCAGATCTCAGCCAGACTTCCCCGCTGGAATTCGTTGCCGTAATCAGCGGCATTGCAAGCGTCTGGTTCAGCCGGATCGAGAATATCTGGGTATATCCCACCGGGCTCGCCAACACCATCATTTATATCTACCTTTCTTTCAAATCTTCGCTCATTGGCGAGGCCAGCGTCAACTTCTATTACACGGTCGTCAGTATTTATGGCTGGGTGCTGTGGGCAAGGAAGAATGAACAGCAGCAGCATATTCTGCAGGTCACGTGGTCTTCGCGCAGGGAATGGGTACAGGAGGCAGCGTTCTTTGCCTTCTTTTATATCGGAGTGTTCTTTGCGCTGACGAATTTGAAGAAGGGTTTTGCGCCGATGGCCATCCCGTGGGCGGATGCGTTTGCGTCGGCGACGGCATATACCGGAATGTGGCTGATGGCAAGGAAGAAGGTGGAGAGCTGGTATTGGTGGATCGCGACGAATATCGCCTCGATCCCTTTATATTTCGTCAAACACTACGTATTCACCAGCGTATATTACCTGGTCCTGCTGGTTATGGCGGTGTCGGGTCTTTTAGAGTGGCGCAGACGCGCCAAAAAGTTAACATATGCCGCTTAAAAAGATCGTCATTATCGGGCCGGAGTCTACCGGGAAGTCGACGCTATGTGCGGATCTGGCGGCGCATTTTAAAACGGAATGGGTGCGGGAGTATGCGCGGGAATATCTGGAGGAACATGGGATGGGGTATAGCTACGAGACCTTGTCGTCGATCGCGAGGGGCCAGCTGGCGCTGGAGGATAAAGGGGCGGCGGCGAACCTCCTATTCATCGACACCGATCTGTACGTCATCAAGGTGTGGAGCGAGTATGTGTTTGGCCGCTGTGAGGCCTGGATACTGAACGAGATCGTCCGGCGTAAATACGATGGTTATCTGCTTGCAAATACCGATCTGCCCTGGGCGGATGATCCATTGCGGGAGTATCCCGATCCCGGTATCCGGGAGCGGCTGTTCCATATTTACAAGGATCTCCTGATCAATCAATCCGTGCCGTGGGCTGAGGTCAGCGGGGTGGGTGACGAGCGCCTGGAGAGGGCGATCGGGGCGGTGGAAAGGCTACTGAAGTAATTTTTTAATATCGGGATCTTCTCCCAGGCTGTTCATCTGACCAAGCGCCCAGGCCGACCGGCTGGCGACACGGGCGGACAGCGGTCTGACCGTAAATATTTTCGGGTTGGGCAGGCAGGCCGCGATGCGGGCC
>DATMLR010000060.1:0-6930 GCA_035570015.1 Puia sp. | reverse complement strand
ATAGGCGTCGCCGAACGCAGACTGGCCGGCTTCCATGCCAATCATCCCGGGTATAACGGAGCCGGGTACCTGCCCACAGATGCCTTTGACGAGGCGGTCCTTTACTTCGCCGGGTGGGGCGACGAGCATGTCGCAGGTGGAGGTGCCCATGACCTTGCTGAGGTGATAGGGTTCGATCTGGCCGCCGACGGCTCCCATGTGAGCGTCGAATGCTCCGATTCCGACGATGACGGACGTCGACAGACCCAGGCGCGCAGCCCATTCGGGGCTGAGGTTACCGGCGGGTTGGTCGGCGGTATAGGTAGTAGAGAAGAGACGTGCGGTGAAGCCTTTGAGGAGCGGATCGAGGCTGGCAAAGAATTCGTCCGGGGGCAGGCCGCCGGGGCCGAAGTCTTTTGCCCAGAGCGCTTTATGGCCCGCCGAGCAGACGCCGCGCCGGATGTCGGCTGCTTTGCGGCCGCCGGTGAGCAGGAAGGGTATCCAGTCACAGTGTTCCACCCAGGAATAGCAGGCATTTCTTACGGCGTCATCGGTGCGAAGGATATGGAGCAGTTTGGCCCAGAACCATTCGGATGAGTAGATGCCTCCTACATACCGGAGGTAGTTTGTCGGGAAGCGGGGGGCGTGGGCATTGATCTCGGCGGCTTCCCGGACGGCGGTATGGTCTTTCCACAAGACGAAAAGCGCGTTGGGGTTGTCGCGGAAGGCGGGCAGCAGGCCCAGCGGGGTGCCGGTCTGGTCTACGGCCACGGGGGTAGAGCCGGTGGTATCGATGGAAATGGCGCGGACGCGGCCGGCTGCTGCGGGTCCGGCCTGGGAGAGGCAACTTAGGATGGTCTGTTCGAGACCTTCGACATAGTCAAGAGGGTGCTGGCGGAATCTGTTCTCCGCCGGGTTGCAGTAAAGTCCGTCTTTCCAGCGGGGATAGTAGAAAACCGCGGAAGCGATTTCCAACCCGTTTGCTGCGTTGACGAGCAGGGAGCGAACCGAGTCTGTGCCGAAGTCTACTCCTATTACGTAATTCTCTTTGACCATACCTGTCAAAATAACATTTATTTTTCTGGTTTGTAAAAAAAAACTTTTTGCGGAGGGAATAGAAGGAAAGGGTTGTGGGGAGGAAGCAAACTATGTATATTTTTAGTGAGTAGACGGAAGGGGGGAAAGTGGCCGGGCCTTTTTTTTGCTGCAGTATGGGATCAGGGGAAGGCCTTATGAAATACGTAAAAATTATCTTATAATACATTATAGGGATGCAAAGATAACAATCGCGTATCTGCAAAAGGCAGAAGACGTTGATTCCTAGGAATTTATCTTCGCTCTTACCTATTGGTTATAGATATAAAAAGCCTATATTGTCCTGCCCCTCAAACTGCCGGAAGAAAATGGAAAAAAAGCTTAAAATTAACAGGATTAAGGCCGTCTTAGCAGAAAAAGATATATCGCATAAGGAATTGGCGATCAGGGTTGGCATCGCGCCCAACAGCGTTACAAGAATCTGCAACAATGAATTTCAACCTACGCTGAAGCTGCTGCGGGAGATGGCGCTTGCCCTGGATGTGGATATTCGCGAATTGCTGATTTCTACCCGGATCGTATGACCGGAGTTGGGGGCTGAGTTTTAGTATCTTTAGCCGGTTTTTTTAAATGAGGCTTCTATGACCCAACGATTTTCCCGGAGTGGCCGGCCTCCGGTAGTTTTTGCAACCTGGTGTTTATTGTCCATGTTATTGTTCGTCCGTCAGGGCCGGGCGCAGGAATATTGGCCGGACAGTCTAAAGCGGGCGCTTGCGCATGCAACCGAATGGCGGGACAAGGCGCGGATGGCGACCAATCTGGCGCTTTATTACTTCGGTCAGAACCGTTCGTTGTCGGATCAGTATGGGCGGCAGGCATTGGAGGCGGCGGAGATGAGCCGGGACCGGATGCTGATGATCACGACCTATCTCGACAATGGCCGCCGTTTCGAGCAGGGTGTCGGGCTCAAGGGAAACCTGGAGATGGCGATGGACCTATTCCGGCGGGCGGAGAAAATCGCTAAAGATGAGAAGCTGGATGAGGGGCTGGTGTATACGGATGTGGCATTCGCGGAGGTTTACCGGTCGCTGGGGGACAATGTGCAGTCGATGACTTATAGCAATCAGGCGGTGGCGACTGCAAGTGACCTGGATAATGACTCGGTACAGGTGGCGGCTTACACTTCTCTTGGTCAGAGCTATCAGGCGAGGAACGAGCAATTGCTGGCGTTCCGGAATTACCTGAAGGCGCTTGATGTGGCAGAGCAGGGCAAGGATGACTGGCTGACGCGAAATGCTTCGGCCTATGTGGCCTATTTCTATTTTAGGATCCATGAAGAGGACAAGGCGATCGATTATTATGTCAATACGATCATTCCCATCGATCGGAAGCTAAAGCATTTTTATGAGCTGCGGGGCGATTACGATGCGCTGGCGCAGTATTTTACCCGAAAGGGGGAGTATGACATCGCGGAAGCGTCATATGAACATGCGATCCAGCTGGCGGACAGCATTCATTTCGACCTGGTCAAGATCGATTCTTATTTCGGGATGTTCGACACCTATTTCAAGAGTGGGCAGTATCAAAAGGGGATGGACTATTTCCGGCAGCATCCTGTCGTCTCGGATTATCTTCGGCACGCCGGGATGCAGTATGTGGTCGATGGGCTCTATGCGGATGCGTATATGGACATGGGGCGGTACGATTCGGCGGCCTGGTATTTCGACCGGGAAAGCCCGGAAGTAGAGACCAAGGCGAATGCGCCGGCAAAAGCGGACTTCTATGATGAGATCGGAGAGTTCTACAAACGGCGGCAGATGTGGGACAAGGCCATCGGTTACTATCAGAAAGAGGAAGGGATCGGGAAGGCGATGGGGGACCTGCACGTACTGGAGCATGCCGATGAGAGCCTGGACACGCTGTACTGGCGGGAAAACGATTTTGCGAAGGCGTATGTTTACCGCACCCAACATGTGCAGTATTCCGACAGTCTGCGTGAACTCAGCAAGGCGACGGACCTGTTGAAGCTGGAAGTCGACAATGACAACCGGCGGCGGGAGCGGGCAGCGAGAGAGGAGGTGCAGGCCAGGGAGCACCGGCACAATGTTCAGTATATGGGGTTCACTGTAGGGCTGGTGGCGTTATTCATTGCCCTGGTCATGATGGGGTGGCTGGCGGTCCCCACGGGGGTGATCCGCGGGCTGGGGTTTTTGTCTTTTATCTTTCTTTTCGAGTTTATTATTTTGGTGACGGACAAGCAGATCGGGGAGCTGACTCATGATGAGCCCTGGAAGGTTCTTTTAATTAAAATTGTTCTGGCGGCCGGCTTGCTCCCGCTGCATCACTGGTCGGAGCACAAGGTTATACATTTCCTGAGTAGTCGGAAAAAAAGTAAGAAGGTCGCCGTCTCGAATTAAATTCTGATTCAAAGATTTTTTTGGAATATTATTCTAAATTGTGTTAACTTTACAGAAGTAAATAATGGAACTGGTATTAGATAACATCGATTTGAGGATCCTGCAGCTGATGCAGGAGAATGCGCGAATTCCGAATGTAGATATGGCGAAGCGGTTGGAGATGGCGCCTTCTGCGGTGTTGGAGCGGGTGAAGAAGTTGGAGCAGAAGGGGGTGATCTTGCACTATACGACCGGCATCAATCCGGCGGCGGTTGGGGAGAAGCTGCTGGCGTTCATTTATATTAGGACAAAGGATGGATTCGGAACGGGGGAGACAGGGGCGCATTTGGCGAAGATCGAGGAGGTGCAGGAGGTCCACAATATTGCCGGCGACGATTGCTACCTGGTAAAGGTCCGAACGGCCGACTCTGCTTCGCTGATGGAGTTGATGCGGAATAAATTCGCGAAGATCGGCAGCATCCAATCTACGAAAACGACGATCGTGCTTGAGACGGTAAAGGAAGAACAGAAGGTAAAGATATCAATCACCAATAAATAATTTTTATGTCATCTGCTACCGGGCAAGCGCCTTCTGCGATGAAGGTCGGGGCTGCTTTTGCGATTGTCTATCTGGCGTGGGGAGGTACTTATTTCTTTATCCGGATGTCGGTGGAGCATATTCCGCCGATGCTGGTCGGTGCGCTCCGGTATGTGATTGCCGGGCTGCTGATGTTATTGTGGTGCGTGTTTACGAAGAAGAAGATCTTTTCGTGGCGGGTGATCCGGCCTGCGGCAGTGAGCGGGTTGCTGTTGCTTGTAGGGGGAAACGGGTTGCTGATCTGGGCGGAGCAATATATTCCAAGTTCGCTGGCGGCGATCCTGCTGGCATCGGGTCCGATCTGGTTTGTCGTGCTGGACCGGGGCAAATGGCGGGAGAATTTCCGGAGCAAAGCGACGGTTGCGGGTCTGATCGTGGGTTCGGTTGGCGTCCTGATGTTATTTGGGCAGAAGCTACGGGGGGAAGCAGGCCAGGGAGCAGGGGGGAGCCGGGAGATGGCGGCGTTGGCCGTATTGGTTGTGGCGAGCATTTCGTGGGCGGCCGGGTCGTTGTATTCCAAGTATAAGGCGGCGGGGAATTCAAATTCGGTGAATGCGGGGTGGCAGATGATGATTGCGGGAATTGTCTTCGTGCTGTGCAGCGTGGTTTTCGGGGAATTCGGGCATTTCAGCCTGCGGGAAATTCCAATGTCCGCCTGGTGGGCGATAACCTATCTGGTGACATTTGGATCGTTGTTGGGTTATAGCGCCTTCACCTGGCTTCTACAGGTGCGGCCGGCCACGCAGGTGAGCACGCATGCGTATGTGAACCCCGTGGTGGCGGTGTTGCTGGGGGTTTTTTTTGCGGGAGAAAGCCTGAGCTGGCTGCAGCTGGCGGGCTTGATGGTTATCCTGGCCAGCGTGCTCCTGATCAATCTGGCGAAGTACCGGGCAGAGGCCAGAACGCGGGGCAATAAATGGGGTTCGAAGGGCGTTTTGGTCCCTGGGGATACCCTTTAGCCTATGGCGTTGCACCGTTACTCAGGTATTTTACTTTTACTTCTGACCACTACACTTGCCTACCCACAGACCGGGCATCTTTCCTTTGAGCATTTGGGTACGGCGCAGGGGCTGTCGCAGAGCAATGTCCTCTGTTCCCTGCAGGACAGCCGGGGCTTTATGTGGTTTGGGACGAGGGAGGGTCTGAACAAATACAATGGGTATTCCTTTACCGTTTACAAGAATGAGGTCGGCGACGACCGGAGCCTTTCGAATAATCTCGTCTACGACATGGTCGAAGATAGCCGGGGAGATCTGTGGATCGCTACCTGGGGCGGCGGCTTGGACAGGTTTAATCGAAAGACCGATCAGTTCACGCATTTCAGGCATCGTGCGGATGATCCGGGCAGCATATCGAGCAATCTGGTACTGGCCCTGCTACGGGACAGCCGGGGCATGCTCTGGATCGGGACGGAGGATGGGGGCTTGGACCGGATGGATTCGGCAGGCCATTTTATTCACTTCCGGAACCGGCCGGGTGACCCGACCAGTCTGGCGGATAATCATGTCAAGCATCTTTATGAGGATGCGGACCACCGCATTTGGGTGGCCACGCGGAACGGTGGGGTAAATGTTCTGGATCAGGCGACGGGGGTCTTTACCCGCTATGAGCATAATGACAAGCAACCGGGATCGATCCGCACCAATTATATCACGTATGTGCTCGGGGATTGTTCGGGGCGGATCTGGATAGGCACGGAAGGCGGGCTGGACAGGTATGATCCTGCCAGGGATCAGTTCATTCATTATCCTGGGGATAACCACGATCCGGATTCGGGAGTAACGAGCCACCTGATCAATTCCATGGAGGAGGATGCGGAGGGAAATTTGTGGCTAGGCACGGAGAACGACGGGCTGATCATTCTGGACCCGGAGACCAATTCCACCTTTCATTATCGCCATGATGACGTGGACCCCGCGAGCTTGTCGATGAATTCGATCTGGTCGATCTATATGGATGCCAAGAAGAACATGTGGATCGGTTCTTTTACGGGGGGAATTGACTTTGTGAATCGGGATGCCCGCAAGTTCATTCATTATAAACATAATTCTTCGCCATATAGTCTGAGCAGCAATCAGGTATTATGTCTCATGGAGGACTCGCGGCAGAACCTCTGGGTCGGGACGGACGGAGGCGGCCTGAATTTGATGGACCGGAAGACAGGCCGGTTTCAGCATTACCGGCATATCGCAGGAAATCCGAACACGATCGGCGGCAACTATGTGCTGAAAGTGATCGAGGACCATGAGGGCAATCTGTGGCTGGGCATGTGGTCGGATGGGCTGACGATCTACAATCCCCGCAGGAATACCTATCGACATTTCAGGCATGTGGCCGGTGACAGCTCGAGCCTGAGCTTCGATAACGTTTGGACGCTCTGTGAGGACCGCCAGCATGAGATCTGGGTGGGGACCTATGGCGGCGGGCTGAATTTATATGATCCGGCCCACGGCGGATTTATTCACTACCGGCACAACCCGGCGGACCCGGGGAGTCTGGCTAACGATAAGGTGCATACGATCACGCAGGACAGGGAGGGGCGGATATGGATCGGGATGGATGGCGGCGGCATGGACCTGTACAATCCGCTGACGCATCAGTTTGCCCACTACCGGCATCAGGAAAACGTCGCGGGTATTTGCAGCAACTATATCAACAATATTTACGAGACGCGGAGCGGGGATCTGTGGATCAGTACGACGCAGGGGTTATGCCGGTACGAGGTGAATGCGAATCGCTGGACGGCGTATACGACGCGGGACGGGCTTCCGGACAATATCATCTTCGGTGTGCTGGAGGACTCGGTGGGCAGTCTGTGGATCAGTACGAACAAAGGGTTGTGCGAACTGGATTACCTCCATCAGCATGCGCGGAATTTCACGGTGGCGGACGGGCTGCAGGCCAATGAGTTCAAGGAACAGG
>DATMLR010000059.1:0-13682 GCA_035570015.1 Puia sp. | reverse complement strand
ACTCCCCAGAAAAAGAGCCAGCCGGATCTTCTCAGTGCTTTGCGAAAGGAGTAGTTCCAGGATTGCCCTTCGAGTTGCTGCCGGTGAAGGGAAAAAGCCATGGCTGTTCCGGCCATGAACATAAATGCGGGCTGAATGAGGTCCCAGGCGCGAAGCCCATGCCAGGGGTGATGGTGGAATTGGAGGAAGAAGGGGTATAACGGGGTATTGATCGTACCGTTTGTCAGTTGCTCATACAGACCAGCGGATTCGAGCGCCAGCAGGACCATGATGATGCCGCGCATGAAGTCGAGGGAAAGAAGGCGGGGCGTGCGGGGGGCGGAAGGCGCGTTGGGCGTTGCGGGGGTGGCGGTTGGGGAGGTGGAAGGGGATATCATGACGTTAATTTTTGGAGGAGTTGGTAACCCTGGGGCCAGTCGCCGAGGCCGGAATCCGAATTGATGTGCCCCTTGTTGCCGATGTCGGCGAGGGAACTGCCCCAATTGTCGGCAAACCAGGCGGCCCTGGTGGGGCTGACATATTCGTCGTCCGAACTGGCGACCACGATGGAAGAGAAGGGTAATCGCGCCAACGGCATCGGGGTGAAGCCGCTGGTGCCGGATGGGTAAGATGGGGCTTCGACGTCGCTGGGGGCAACCAGAAGGGCGCCTTTGATCACCCGGCGATAACGCTGGTACCAATGGGCGATGGTACAGCAGCCAAGGCTATGCGCGATGAGGATGACTCTCTCGGGCGGGAAGGGGGCGGTGACCTCATTGAGAGTATGGATCCAATCATCCTTAACCGGAGTGTCCCAATTCCGCTGATGAATACGGGTGAAGCCGTAAAGTCGCTCCCACCGGGTCTGCCAGTGCATTGGCCCGGAGTTATAGAGGCCGGGGAGGATAAAGTAAAAGTTGGGAAGCATGAGTAAAAGTCGACATTTTCGGGTGGAAGGAAAAGCGAGCGGAAAAAAATTTGGCGAAATCGTTTTTCCTGACCATATTTGTCCGGTGAAAAGACAGTTCAGACAATGAAAAAAATCAATCAACAGTGGCGGTGGCATACAAACTCCTTAAGGGGCGTGTAATGCTATTGTTATCAGATGTATTACCATATCAGGGCCCCGAGTGTTTCGGGGCCTTTTTATTTAGATTCAATGAAGAAGATCGAGATAAGAACACAGTGTAAGAAGCTGCTTTCGGACATCTATACGCCGGTTGGTATCTATCTCCGGCTGCGGGACCGGTTCCGAGATACCGTTCTATTGGAGAGTACGGACTATCATACGGCCGAGAACAGTTTTTCCTTTATCGGTATCAATGCGATTGCAGGTATCGAGATCTCCGATATGCGGAATATTGAGTTTAAGTTGCCGGGCCAGCCGCCGCAGCGGACGGCTATCCGGGATCTGGCGGATACTCCGCGGCTTCTGTGGGAATTCATGCAGCGATTCGAAGCTCTTCCGGAAGTCGAGTTTGCGGCCAGATCGGCACAAGGGTTGTTTGGCTATACGACATTCGATGCGGTACAGTTTTTTGATACAGTCCGATTTCGGGACCGAACGTTACCCGATCGTGGGTTTACGGAAAGTCCCGGCGGATCCAACCTGCAAGGCAGCAGTGCGGAAAGCGCTCCGATCCCGCTAATGCGTTACCGGCTATATCAATATGTGATTGCTGTGAATCACTTCCGTGACGAGCTTTATATCTGTGAGAACCGGATCGCGGGACTGGAATCGGAACTGCCGGTGGTGGAGTCGCTGATCCGGAGTAAAGATGTGCCGATTTATCCGTTCCGATTCCGGGGGGAAGAGACGTCCAATATGACAGACGACCAATACAGGAAGATGGTCGAACTGGGGATTAAGAGCTGTTACCGGGGAGATGTCTTCCAGATCGTGCTGAGCCGGCGGTTCCAGCAGGCATTCCAGGGAGATGAGTTCAATGTGTACCGGGCGCTCCGCAATGTCAACCCTTCTCCTTATCTGTTCTTCTTCGATTACGGGGATTACAAGCTGATGGGTTCGTCGCCGGAGTCACAGTTGATTCTGCAAAACGGCGAAGCGATTGTGCATCCTATCGCGGGGACCTTCAGGCGCTCCGGGGATGATGCTACGGACCGGCGGATGGCCGACAAGCTCCTGAAGGATGCCAAAGAAAATGCCGAGCATGTCATGCTGGTGGATTTGGCCCGGAATGACCTTAGCCGGTGCTGCGATGAGGTGACGGTGAGCCAGTACCGGCAGGTCCAGTATTATTCACATGTGATCCACCTGGTCAGCGAAGTGCGGGGGAAGCTTAGAGGGGGCTACAATCCTTTCGAGCTGCTGGCGGCCACCTTCCCCGCGGGAACGCTGAGCGGCGCTCCGAAGTTCAAGGCGATGGAGCTGATCGATCAATATGAACCTACGGCACGTAGTTATTATGGAGGTTGTATCGGCAGCATTGGTTTTGACGGGAGTTGCAATCATGCCATAATGATCCGCAGCCTGCTTAGCCGGAACAATACACTGACTTACCAGGCGGGTGCCGGGATCGTGGCGGCGAGTCAGCCGGAAAATGAATTACAGGAAGTAAACAACAAATTGGGTGCGCTGAAATCGGCGATAAAATATGCGAATTCTAGTATTTGACAATTATGACTCTTTTACTTATAACCTCGTGCACCTGATCGAAAAGATCCAGGGGCAGAAGGTGGAAGTCTTTCGCAATGACCGAATCGCGCTGGAAAAAGTAAAAGAATACGACAAGATCGTTCTTTCGCCGGGGCCGGGCCTACCTTCCGAGGCAGGATTGCTGCTGCCGCTGATCAGGGAATATGCGGCGACCAAGTCGATATTGGGGGTATGCCTGGGGCACCAGGCTATCGGCGAGGTATTTGGCGGGCGGCTGGTGAACCTGCAATCGGTCTATCATGGGGTGTCGACGCCCGTGCATATACTTCGGCCCGGACTGGGGCTATTTGAGGGAATGCCGGAGACACTCGACGCAGGACGTTATCACAGCTGGGTGGTCGGCGCCGATGGACTGCCGGATGTGCTGGAGGTAACGGCACGTGATGACCAGGGTTATATCATGGGGCTTCGGCACAGGAGCCTGGATGTGGAAGGTGTTCAATTCCATCCGGAGAGCGTGCTGACGCCGCAAGGGGAGCAACTCTTACGAAACTGGCTGAAAAACTGATATGAAAAAAATCTTACTATACTTATTTGAGCACAAAACGCTGCCGAGGGAACAGGCGATGGAAGTGCTGGTCGGGATCTCCAAGGGCGATTTCAATGAAACGGAAATGGCGGCTTTTATTACGGTGTTCCTTATGCGGAGTATTACCATTGAAGAACTGCAGGGATTCAGGGATGCGTTGCTGGAGCTATGCGTTCGGGTGGATATGAATGGGATGGAGACGATCGATATCGTAGGGACAGGTGGGGATGGGAAGAATACTTTCAATATTTCCACTCTCGCTTGTTTCATTGTGGCGGGTACGGGTAACAAGGTGGCGAAGCATGGCAATTATGGGGCGACTTCGATCAGCGGGGCATCGAATGTCATGGAGCAGTTGGGATATAAATTCAAAAACGATACGGCCCGGCTCCGGCAGGAGGTTGAGACGGCGGGGATCTGTTTCCTGCATGCGCCGCTGTTCCATCCGGCCCTGAAGACGGTCGGATCGATCAGAAAGAACCTGGGCATCCGGACTTTCTTTAATATGTTAGGACCGATGGTCAACCCGGCATCGCCGGCGACGCAGCTGGTGGGAGTCTACAACCTTGAGATGGCGCGCATCTACAATTACCTGCTGCAGCAAACCGAGAGGCGGTTCACGATCATTCATAGTTTGGATGGCTATGATGAAATCTCGCTGACGGGGGATACCAAGGTGATCACCAACCGTGGGGAACGCATTATGACACCCGAAGAATTAGGCAGGAGAATGGTAAATGCTGCCGATATTTATGGGGGTAATACGGTGGAGGAAGCGGCGAAGATCTTTACACGCATCCTCAAGGTTGAGGGCAGCTGGGCGCAGAACGCGGTAGTGCTGGCCAATGCGGCAATGGCGTTGCATGCTACCGGGGGATATGCGGGCTATGAGGAAGCCTATTATGCGGCGGTGGACAGCCTGGAAGGCGGCCGGGCATATGAGGCGCTTGAAAAATTAATCTCGTTGCAATGAACATTTTAGACAACATTATCACGTACAAGCGGGGGGAAGTGGCCGGGAGGAAGGTGGCGGTGCCGGTATCGGCGCTGGAGAAGAGCTCCTTTTTTTACCGACCCTGCTTATCGTTGAAAGCTGCGCTGCGCGATCCGGGGTCGACGGGGATCATTGCGGAATTTAAACGGCGTTCCCCATCGAAGGGAGTAATCAATGATAAGGCTACCGTGGCAGATGTGACGAGCGGGTATACGGCGGGCGGCGCGGTCTGTCTTTCGGTGCTGACGGACCGGCAATTCTTTGGCGGCAGTGATGCAGACCTGGTTATGGCCCGGGTGAACGAGATCCCTATTTTGCGCAAGGAATTTATTATCGATGAATATCAGATTGTGGAGGCCAGGGCCATCGGCGCGGATGTAATCCTGCTGATTGCCGCCTGTCTGAAGCCGGTGGAGGTGAGGAGACTGGCGGCTTTTGCCCGGGGATTTGGGTTGGAGGTATTGCTGGAGATTCACGGGGAAGATGAGCTGGATCATATTTGCGATGAGACGGCGTTGGTGGGGGTGAACAACCGGGACCTCAAAACCTTTACGGTGGATATAGACAGGTCGATCCGGTTGAGCAGGCGTATTCCGGGCGGAAAGCTGTTGATCGCGGAAAGCGGGATCAGTCGGGCGGAGACGATTATCCGGATGAAGGCAGCCGGGTTAAAGGGATTTCTGATCGGGGAAAGCTTTATGAAGGAGGCCGATCCCGCGGCGGCGTTCCGGCAGTTTGTAAGAGAATTACAGGAGGCCGAGCGCCATTCTATGGAAAAATAAGTTATGAGAGTAAAAGTATGCGGGATGACCGCGATCGACCAGGTCAAGCAGCTTGATGCGATGGGTGTGGACTTTGCGGGCTTTATCTTTTATCCCAAATCTCCCAGGTATGTGGTGCGTCATCTGTCGGGTGACCAGGTGAAAAAGGCGAAGTTGCGCCTGGGTAAGGTCGGGGTTTTTGTCAACCCGGCATATGATGAGGTCATGCGGCAGGTGGATAGTTATGGGTTGGACATGGTGCAGCTTCATGGGGACGAAACGCCGCATTTCTGCGAGCAGCTGGCGAATTATATTACGGTGGTGAAGGTCTTTCGGTTGGGGGAGAATGACCCTATTGACTGGATCGTCCGGCCCTACCAGGACTATTGCGATATGTTCCTGTTCGATACGGAAGGGGTTGGTTACGGGGGGACGGGGAAGAAATTCAATTGGGAAGTACTGAAGCCGGCGCGTATAGACAAACTGTTTTTCTTAAGCGGCGGAATAGAGCCGGGGGATGTCGAGAAATTAAAGGAGTTTTCACGAGAACGAGTTGCGGCTAAACTATTTTCCATTGATATCAACAGCAAATTTGAGCAGAGTCCGGGTGTGAAGGATCTCAAAAAAATCAAGACGATGCTGGAGGCAATAAAAAATCCTTGATCATGGCAATTGAATATCGAATCAAACGAATAGAGGAGGCGAGTTATCAGGCGCCGGATGCCCAGGGGTATTATGGCGGATTCGGCGGCGCCTATATTCCGGAGATGCTCTACCGGAATGTGGAGGAATTGCGGACCCGGTATCTGGATATCATCCATGAGGCCGGCTTTCAGCGGGAGTACCGATCGCTGCTGAAGGATTATGTGGGTAGACCCTCGCCATTGTACCTGGCGGGTAGGCTCAGCACGAAATACAATACACAGATCTTTCTGAAGCGCGAGGATTTGAATCATACGGGGGCACACAAGATCAATAACACGATCGGCCAGATCCTGCTGGCGCAGCGGTTGGGAAAGCGGCGGATCATCGCGGAAACGGGGGCTGGGCAGCACGGCGTTGCGACGGCAACGGTCTGCGCGTTAAAGGGGATCGAGTGTATCGTCTATATGGGAGAGAAAGATATCGAACGGCAGGCGCCCAATGTGGCCCGGATGAAGATGCTGGGTGCGACCGTCATACCGGCGGTGAGCGGCAGTAAAACATTGAAGGATGCGACCAATGAGGCGATCCGGGACTGGATCAACCATCCCCTTGATACGCATTATATTATTGGAAGTGTGGTGGGTCCGCATCCTTATCCGGATATGGTGGCCCGGTTTCAGAGCGTCATCAGTGAGGAGACGAGGGTGCAATTGAAAGAGAAGACCGGAAGCGAGCTGCCGACGCATGTCATCGCGTGCGTGGGCGGGGGGAGCAATGCGGCGGGGGCGTTCTATCACTTCCTGGACGAACCGGAGGTTGAGCTGATCGCTGTGGAAGCGGCCGGAGAAGGGCTTCATAGTGGGAAGAGCGCCGCTACAACACAATTGGGCAAGCCGGGTGTGCTGCATGGCAGTCGGAGCTATGTCATGCAGACGGAAGACGGGCAGGTGGTTGAGCCACATAGCATCTCGGCGGGGCTGGATTATCCGGGTATCGGGCCGCTACATGCGCATCTGTTTGCGAGCGGCCGGGCAACGTTCCTTAGCGCGACCGATCAGGAAGCGCTTATCGCCGCATTCGAGCTTACGCGGCTGGAGGGGATCATCCCTGCGCTGGAATCGGCACATGCGATCGCGGCGCTGGATCAACTTGAATTGAATGAAAAAGATACTGTCGTTCTCTGCCTTTCCGGGAGGGGCGACAAGGATATGGCCACTTATATGCGGGCGATGGAGGACGGGACCGTATGAGCCGGATGAATGAACTTTTCGGGAGGAAGCAGTCAAAGGTGCTGAGTGTGTATTGTACAGCGGGTTTTCCGCGGCTGGACAGCACGATGGAGGTGATACGTTCGCTGCAGGACAGCGGCGCGGACATGATCGAGCTGGGGATGCCGTACAGCGATCCGCTGGCCGATGGTCCGGTGATCCAGGCAAGCGGGACAAGGGCGCTGGAGAACGGAATGTCGGTTGCCCGTTTGTTTGGGCAGCTGACGGATATGCGGGCTTCGATCCATATTCCGGTGTTGCTTATGGGGTATCTTAACCCGATCCTGCAATATGGGTTTGAAAGATTTTGTGAGGCTGCGGCGGCGGCAGGGGTGGATGGCCTCATCCTGCCCGATCTTCCCATTTATGAATTCGAGACGGAATACGGACCGGTGATCCGGAAACATGGGCTTGACTTTGTCTTTCTAGTTACGCCGGAAACTTCGGACGAGCGGATACGCAAAGTGGATGCGCTGAGCACAGGCTTTCTGTATGCGGTTTCCAGTTCTTCCACGACCGGCGGGAACAGGGATTTGGGTGATCAGGAGGTTTATTTCCGGCGGCTGGAGGAGATGAAGCTGCGCAACCCGGTGCTCGTCGGGTTTGGGGTGCGGGATAGAAAAAGTTGGGAAGCGGCGTGCGGACATACACAGGGCGCCATCATTGGAACAGCGTATATCAAGGCGATAGAAGGGGCGACCGATATCGGCAAGGCGACAAGAGAATTCTTAGGGACTATTTTATGAAGCTGGTGATCATCAAATATAATGCGGGCAATATTCGGTCGGTCCTTTATGCGTTGGAACGGATCGGGGTTTCTGCGACGGTGACGGATGAGCCGGCGGATGTTTTGGCGGCGGACAAGGTGATCTTTCCGGGGGTGGGGGAGGCGAGCACGGCAATGGAGTATTTGCGGGAGCGGCGGCTGGATGAATTGATCTGTGGGCTGCGACAGCCTGTGCTGGGTATTTGCCTGGGGATGCAGCTGATGTGCAGCTATAGTGAGGAGAATGATACGGAGTGCCTGGGGATCTTTGGCGAGCGGGTCAAGAAGTTTGCGCCGGGAGGGGTTTCGCTGAAGGTACCGCAGATCGGATGGAATAATATTTATGGGTTGAAGACGCCGCTTTTTGACGGCGTGGAGGAAAACAGCTATTGTTATTTTGTGCATGGCTATTATGCGGCGTTGGGGCATCATACGATTGCGCGGACGGATTATGTGGGGCCGTATAGTTCGGGGTTGCGCCGGGATAACTTTTATGGGGTGCAGTTCCATCCGGAGAAGTCGGCAAGTACCGGTGAACGGATATTGAAAAACTTCCTGGCGTTATGAACGATGTTCTGCAAATGGAAAAACAACTCAACTAATGGAGATCATTCCGGCGATAGATATTATTGAGGGCAAATGCGTGCGGCTTACGCAGGGGGATTATTCGCAGAAGAAGATCTATAATGAACACCCGCTGGAGGTTGCCCGGCAGTTTGAAGATGCGGGTTTACGGCGGCTGCACCTGGTGGACCTGGACGGTGCGAAGGCGGGGGTGGTCCGTAACTGGAAGGTGTTGGAGACGATAGCTGGCAAAACGAGGCTTGTGGTGGATTTCGGCGGTGGGATCAAGACAGCAGAGGACGTGGAGATTGTTTTCAATTCGGGGGCGGCGCTGGCCACCGTGGGGAGTATTGCGGTGAAGGATGGACCGTTGTTTGTCAGCTGGCTTCAGGAATATGGGGCGGAGCGGTTTCTGCTGGGGGCGGATGTGAAAAATGAGAAGATCGCGGTCAGCGGATGGCTGGAGACAACGGATCGCTGGGTTTATGATTTTATCGACGAGTATATCGGGAAGGGAGTCCGGCAGATCTTTTGTACGGATGTGAGTAAAGACGGGCTCTTGCAAGGGCCTTCGCTGGAGTTGTACAAGAATATCGTCGGCAAGTTCCCGGAGCTGCATTTCATTGCCAGCGGCGGGGTCAGCGGGATGGATGACGTGGCGCGGCTGGAGGAGGTGGGATGTAAGGGGGTGATCATCGGGAAGGCGATCTATGAAGGGCGCATTGCGTTAAATGAACTATCCAAATTATGCTAACGAAACGTATTATTCCTTGTCTCGATATTAAGGACGGCCGAACGGTAAAGGGGGTCAATTTCGAGCATATAAGGGATGCGGGTGATCCGGTGGAATTGGGCGCGCTGTATGCGGATCAAGGCGCTGATGAATTGGTCTTTTTGGATATCACGGCGACGAATGAAAAACGAAAGACGCTGTTTGAACTAGTGAATCGAATTGCGCATCACATCAATATTCCGTTCACGGTAGGCGGCGGGATCAGCAGTGTAGAGGATGTGAGCCTCCTGCTTCGGAACGGTGCGGATAAGATCTCGGTGAATACTTCCGCCTTCCGGCGGCCGGAGCTGATCGGCGAACTGGCGAAGGAATTCGGAAGCCAGTGCGTGGTCCTGGCGATCGATGCGCGGAGAGAGGAAGATGGAGAATGGTATGTTTATCTTAATGGCGGCCGGGTTCGGACGGAATTAAGATGTATCGACTGGGCGCGCGCGGGGGTAGAGCGCGGGGCGGGGGAGATCCTGCTAACGTCTATGAATAATGACGGGACCAAGAAAGGGTTCGCCCTGGATATTACGAGGAAGTTGGCGGGATCTTTGCCGGTACCGGTGATTGCGTCCGGGGGTGGCGGGGTACCGGAACATTTTGCGGATGTTCTGGGGCCGGGAGGGGCCGATGCGGCACTGGCTGCGAGTATCTTCCACTATAAAGAGATTACGATTCCGGAATTAAAGGGATATTTGCAAACGCATGGAGTCGCAGTGAGAATCTAAATTTTTGTAATATGAATTTGGAAGTGGATTTTGAGAAATTTGCTGACGGGCTAGCTCCGGCGATCGTTCAGGATAGTGTGACCGATAAAGTATTGATGCTGGGTTTCATGAATCGGGAAGCATTGAACAAAACACAGGCGGAGGGCAAAGTGACATTCTACAGCCGGTCACGCAAAAAATTATGGATCAAAGGTGAAGAGAGCGGAAATTTCCTATTGGTCAAGGGAATCGCGGTAGATTGTGACCAGGATACCCTGCTGATCAAGGCTTTGCCGCTAGGCCCGGTCTGTCATACCGGGGCGGATACCTGCTGGAATGAAAAGAATCACCGGGAGGACTTTCTGGTGCGCCTTGAAGAGGTCATTGAAAGCCGGCGGCAAGAGGCGGCTCCGGAAGGGTCCTATGTGGCAGGTCTTTTCAGGAAGGGGATCAATAAGATCGCCCAGAAGGTAGGGGAAGAGGCGGTGGAACTGGTGATCGAAGCCAAGGATCATGACGATGAGCTGTTCCTGAATGAAGCGGCTGATCTTTTGTTCCACTATCTCATCCTTTTGAACGCAAAAGGTTATAATTTGCAGGATGTGGTTGACGTCTTGCAGCGGCGTCACACCCGGACGTAGTCCGGACATTAAAGGTCAAATATAGAGAGACTATGAAATTATTGTTTGGGTTGATGGCGGCTGTTTTCGTGATGCCATTCTTCAGTGCGGCGCAAAATGGCGGCGAGCCACGTTTCGTTATCAACGGACGGGTGGCGGGAGTTCCTGATAGTTCAATGGTGTGTGTCACGGAGGAGACGTCCAGCCAGATAGATACGCTCTCGTATGCCGTGGTCAAAGGGGGCGCGTTCGTACTGGCCGGTCATGTCAGCGAGCCCAATTTCTACTTTGTGAATTTCCTGGCTGCCAGGAAAAAGATACCGTTGTTCATCGGAAATGACAAGATGAGCATGATCGGGGCGATAGAAGATATGAACGGCATTAAGGTGACAGGTTCGCCTTCCTCTGACGATTTCACGGAGTTTCAGGCGACCTTCAATTCCGTTTTCAACCGGTTGAACGCGGTGATGATGCAGCTGCGTGGTAGTCCGGAGGGGGCGAGCAAGCAGGATTCGCTATATCGGGAACGCAACAATCTGGTCGATTCGATTATTGTGGCGATGGACAGGTTTGTTCAGCGGAAACCCAATTCCTATGTGTCTGCTTTCGGGTTGTACCTTGTGAATCAGCTGACCGAAGATGTGGCAGCGCAGGAGCGGCGGCTGCAATCCTTATCTCCGGAGGTCCGGCAGGGATCTTATGCGCAGCTCCTGCAAAAGACACTGGATGATGCGAAGATAGGGGCGATAGGCACGGATGAGATCGATTTTACGCAAAATGATACGGCCGGGCATGCAGTGACGTTGTCGTCGTTCAAGGGAAAATATGTGTTGGTCGACTTTTGGGCAAGTTGGTGCGGCCCTTGTCGGCTGGAGAACCCTAATGTTGTGGTGACCTATAAGAAGTTCAGGGATAAGAATTTCACGGTGTTGGGTGTGAGCCTGGATAAGGCGAGGGAGCCTTGGATCAAAGCGATCAAGGATGACGGGCTGGCCTGGACGCAGGTAAGCGATCTTAAATTCTGGTATAATGAGGCGGCGGCGAAATATCGGATACAAGCTATTCCCCAGAATCTGCTGGTCGATCCCAGTGGGAAGATCGTAGGTCGCAATCTTCGGGGCCCGGATCTGCAGGCCAAGCTGTGTCAGTTGTTGGGATGTAGTAATTAAAATGGGGCGCACCGAAGGTGCGCCCACCTGCCTAATTGATGTCTTTCCCCTGTTCGAGTACCGGGATCAGCCTGTCTATATTGCCTTTATTCGCAGGATCGGGCGCCTGGGCCTCGGCTTTCTTCAGAAAATCCAACGCTTTCTTGTAATCACCGGTAGCGGAATAGCCGCGGGCCAGTCCCATATTGGTCGTGAATTCGTTGGGATGGCGGTCGTAGTTGCCCTTGAAGGCGTCGAATGCTTGCTGAACACGTTTTTGCCGCAGGAGCTGCCGGGCATATTGATGGACTTCCGCAACGCTGCCAAGGGGCAATGCTTCTTTCATCAGCGCATCCGCGTCTGCAGTTTTACCCTGGAGAGAAAGGATCTGTGATTTAGTGGAAAGGGTTGGGAAATTCCTCGTGCCCCCCATATTGGGGTCCAGGGCCTTGTTGGCCCAAACCAGACCTTCGTCAAGGTCGGTGTTGCGTTGGGCGCACCATTGGGCCGCCTGGGCCCAGTTCTGCCAGTTGAAGGCCTTTTCTCCGACGAGCTCGCGCCGGAACGATGTCAGCTGTGTTTTGACATAGTCAGTTTCGACCTTGAACGGGATGCTGAGTTTTTCCCACTGCAGCGCGATCGTTGAGGAGCTTTCTTTCTGATCTATGAACTCATAACGGAGCCATTCTACTTCATTGTCGAGCGGAACGGGTTTGACTTTAACGCGCAGCGCGTCGTCCTGCGGGTTATAGAAGAAGGCGCCCCAGGCCGTGTTGGTCCGGGAGAAGATCAAGGTCGATTCGGAGGGATCATAGGCGATGAAGAGGCCGTATTTGCCGGCGGGCAATGGCTGTCCTTCGACCGTTACATCGGTGCTGAATTCGATGGTAGTGTTCTCGTTGGCTCCGGCGCGCCAGGGGACGGCTTTGGTATCGCCGAGGCCCTGTTCGGCATAGCCCACGGGGATCAGCTGGCCCCAGACCTTACCTTCCCGGCCTTTGACGCCGGGCCGGCTGTAATTAATCGTTACATCGGTGATGCCTATGCGCTCTGTAACGGAGGCCTTCTTATTGCCGCCGTCCGGCAGGGCCGTGAGTTGGGCGTTCGAATCAGGAAGAAATGCGGATTGCAGTACAGCCAGCCAAATAGCGGCGCTCAATACTTTTTTCATATCGGTTCTTTTGGTGAATGGATGAGATGTTAGCGGATCAAAAGTAAGGTATGGGTATGTGGTCTGCGGTGATATTACACCGGAGGCAGATAACCGGGATGTGAAGTTTGGCCGGGGCTGGCGCCGTGGCAAACGTTGAAAAAAACGGCCGAAGCGTTTAAATTGGCTGCGAAGCGGGTATTTCTTCCACCAGGACTCTGTAACCTGCCTTATCGTAATACGTACAGGTCATCGCAGTCATGCATACCGCCCATTTTTCTATGCCCGATCTTGCGGAAGCTGTCCTGGAGGCCGGTTATGCCAGAGGGGGCCAGTGGGATGTCTGGAGCGAGAGAGGCGTCGGTGGCGCCGGGCGGCGCAACGGGTGCTGGATCGGCCGAAAATTTTAATTGCGGCGAATTCGCCGCAATTAGAAGTTGGGAAGCGGGAGCAACAATCGACAGGCTGCCGCGGAACTGGAAACCCATCACGGTGCCGGTTCCTGGCAGGACTTTCCGGATGGTCGGCTCCGCCGTCTCCTCAATCGTGAACGACCGGATGAAGGGTCGCAGCGACAAGGAGGGAGGATAGACAGCGACGGCCATATTATTTCAATTGACGTTGATAGAGCTGGATGGTATTTTCGTAACCCAGGTAGAGGGCGTCACAGATCAGGGCGTGGCCGATAGAGACTTCTTCCAACCCGGGGATGTTGCGAGCGAAAAACCGGAGGTTGTGGAGGTCGAGGTCGTGGCCGGCATTGAGGCCAAGGCCGAGTTCTCGGGCGCGAATGGCTGCGGCGCGGTAGGGGGAGATCGCTTTCTGCGGATCGGCGGGGTAATCGCGGGCATAGGCTTCTGTGTACAATTCTACGCGATCGGTGCCGGTTTCTGCGGCACCTTCGATCATGGCGATAACGGGATCCACGAATAGAGAAACCCGGATGCCGGCATTCTGGAAGCGGAGGACGGTCTCAATAAGGTAGTTTTTGTGACGGATCGTGTCCCAGCCTTGATTGGAGGTGATCTGGTTGAGGGTGTCGGGGACCAGAGTAACCTGGTTTGGGCGGACATCCAGCACGAGGTCGACGAATTTC
>DATMLR010000058.1:0-6111 GCA_035570015.1 Puia sp. | reverse complement strand
ATTCCGCAATCAAAGGCATCTATCTCAAATGCAACAACGATCTCAACGGATTCGCCACGAATGAAGAGATCCGGCTGGCGCTGGCCGACTTCAAGCGGAGCGGTAAGTTCGTGTATGCATACGGAGATGTCGTGTCGCAGCGGGCCTACGGGGTCGCGAATGTCGCCGATAAAATCTATTGCAATCCAAAGGGTGGAGTGGATTGGCGGGGGTACGCAACGGATATGTTGTTTATGAAGAATGCGCTGGACCGGCTGGAGATCCAGCCGCAGATCTTTTATGCCGGGAAATTCAAAAGCGCTACGGAGCCGTTGAGGGAGACGAAAATGACGGGTGCCAACCGGCTGCAATTGACGGAACTGCTGGGTGGCCTGTATAACCGGTTCCTGTGGAATACGGCGCAATCGAGGGGGCTGGATACGGCGGTATTGCGGAAATGCGTCAACGAATATCGAATCCGGAGCGCGCAGGATGCGCTTGACTACAAGCTGGTGGATGGGTTGAGATATGATGATGAGG
The DNA here is from genome assembly GCA_035570015.1 of Puia sp. Lineage (GTDB taxonomy): Bacteria > Bacteroidota > Bacteroidia > Chitinophagales > Chitinophagaceae > Puia. Next base: position 5,592 of record DATMLR010000058.1, on the reverse strand, counting down.
TCAAGGATGAGATCCGGGATGCGGTGCATATCGGTCACCATTCCTATATCAATTTCATTCCGGTCGGGAAATATGCGAAGGCGGTCAGCTATAAGGCCACCGGTAAAGATCAGATCTGCCTGATCTATGCAGAAGGGGAGGTTGTCGACGGAAAAGGAGAGAAAGAAGAGATCGGATCGGATACGTACCGGTGGCTCATCCGGAAAGCCCGTTTTGACGCCAATGTAAAGGCGATCGTGATCCGGGTGAACTCCGGCGGCGGGAGTTCGCTGGCCAGTGAAAATATCTGGAGGGAGGTCACGTTGGCTCGGCAGGAAGGGAAGCCGGTGGTAGTCAGTTTCGGGGATGTGGCGGCGAGCGGGGCGTACTATTTGTCCTGTAATGCCGACAGTATTTTTGCGCTGCCGGGGACGATTACCGGGTCGATCGGGGTGTTCGCGATCGTGCCCAATCTCGAAGGGTTCTTTAAAAACAAGCTGGGGATAACCTGGGACGTAGTCAAGACCGCGCCGGAAGGAGACCTGATGACGGTCACGAGACCGCTTACGCCTGTGGAGCGAACCCTGATCCAAAACGACATTGATACGATCTACCGGGATTTCAAAACCCGGGTAGCGGATGGCCGGAAAAAGCCGATGGATTACATTGACAGTATTGCGCAGGGAAGGGTGTGGAATGGTACGTCGGGACAGAAGCTGGGGTTGGTCGACCGGATCGGCAATCTGCAGGATGCGATCGATTGTGCGGCACGGATGGCGAAAACTAAGGATTACCGGCTGGTGGAATATCCGGAGCCAAAAGGATTCCTGGACAGGCTGCTGGGGGGATACAAGCGATCAGTCAGCGTAAAGTCAATGAAAGATGAACTGGGAGAAGATGGTTATCGAATGTATCAGACGATAAAGAAAGTGAAGTCAATGGCAGGCAAGACAGAGACGAGGCTGCCCTTCGACCTGGTAATTGAATAAGTCTAATTATCAACAGCCGTAATTATCAACAGCCGATGGCACAACAATACAACCAGCTTCGGGCAATGCTGGCGATTGCAAAGGGCAGCTTTAAGGCGATCCTTCGCAATCCTTCGGCGGTGGCTTTCAGTTTCGGGTTCCCACTGGTTTTTATTTTGGTATTTGGGTTTATTGGTGGTGGGGCGCCGACAGCTTTCATTGCGCTGGCCCGGCCTGGGGATACGAGTTCTTTTGTTATCAGGGGGTTGCTGAAGAGTCCTTTGATCCGGCTGACGGAGGAGCAAGATTCGGGCAAGATAAGAGAGGATCTGATCAAGGGAAGGATCGCCGCTATCCTGGTGGTAGATTCGGGATTGTCAGAAGCGGGTATCCGGCAATTCACGGTACATACGCTGACCTCGTCGGCCGGCGCGGATAAGTATCCGCTCGTGAGATCGGCATTGGCGCAGGTTTTTGAGAGGGCGGTGGAAACGTATCAGGATGTGAAATACCGGCCCGTCATCATGGATGAATTGCCGCCGGTGGCGGGTCGCGAGTATACCGAGATCGACTTCATCCTGCCGGGGATGCTGGGTTTTTCGTTGTTGAGCGCTGCGGTCTTCGGGGTGGCCTTTCTTTTCTTTAATTTGAGGCAGCAGCTGGTGTTGAAAAGATATGGCGCCACGCCGATCGCAAAAAAATATATCGTGCTGGGGGAAGGGATCGCCAGGGTCACTTTTCAGCTGATCACCGCGGTCGTCATCATCGGGATGGGGAAACTCTTTTTTCATTTTACACTTGTGCATGGGTGGATAACTTTCCTGGAAATGGTGTTGTTGAGCCTATTTGGGTTGATCGTCTTTATGGGGTTTGGGTTTATTATCAGCAGTGTGGCGAAAAGTGAGAGTACCATTCCGCCGTTTGCAAACCTTTTCACGTTGCCGCAATTCCTGCTGGGCGGGACGTTTTTCTCGGTGGAGGCGTTTCCGGTCTGGCTCCGGAAGATCTGTGAGATCCTGCCGCTTAAACAGCTCAATGACGCGATGCGGAATGTCGCATTCGAAGGCGCGCATTTGATGGATTGCGGGAAGCAGCTGGGGATACTTCTGTTGTGGGGAATTGCGGCGTATGCGGTTGCGATCAAAGTATTCAAATGGGAATAAGTGAAATCCTATGCGACTGATCAAGTTTGCTTTTCTGGGGCTGATCGTCCTGTTTGCAGTGCTGACCGCCTTGTCATTACTGTTTCCTTCCACCATCCGGATAGCCAGGGTGGTGAATGTGCCGGCCTCCCGGCGGCAGGGGGTCTACGCCGCGGTGAGTGATTTCGGGACCTGGAAGCAATGGAATGATTTTGTATACCAGTCGTCGCTGACGAATATCCGTTATTCTTCGCCTTCGGCCGGCGCCGGGGCGACCCTGCGGTCGGATCAGCTGCGGATAGCGGAAACCCGGGCGGATACCGCCGGTGTATTATTGAGTTGGGATATGGTCAATGGCAAGCAATTTGTGGGTGGTTTTCAATTCCTGTCGCTTAATCCCGATAGTGTAACGGTCCAATGGTGGTTTGAGTTCCATTTCCGGTGGTACCCTTGGGAGAAGTTGGGGATTTTCGTTTATGACCGGAAGTTCGGGCCGGTGATGGAAGAATCTTTGGGGTTGCTGCAACGGTTTGTTGAAAACCCGCGTTAACTTTGATGGATCGTCTGAATTGGCGGATGGTCTAAACTGATTGTTGTCATTTTTAAAAACTACCTATATGTCATTCACTAAAGTTTTGTTTGCTTCGATTGCTTTATTGGTTGGTGGTGTATCTTATTCTTATGCGCAGCCCAATCATCCGCACAGTCCGCATGACACCGTCAAGGGCAAAAGCATCACGATTTATTATGGCCGTCCATACAAGAAGGGAAGGGATATTTTTGGGCCCAGCACATCGATCGCCCCTTACGGTAAGACGTATCGCTGCGGGGCAGATGAACCTACCATTCTGGTATTTTCGAAGGATGTCAATTTTGGCGGCAAGCCGATCAAGGCCGGGAAGTATTCCTTTTTTGCCGTTCCTGAAAAAGACAAATGGACGGTAATCCTTAACTCCAACACCACGATGTGGGGTACGGACCACGATCAGCATGCGGACCAGGATGTGATAAAGGTAGACGTACCGGTGATGAGTCTGTCTACGCCGGTTGAACAGTTGACGATGACGACTAACGACAAACAGGTCACGCTGGCCTGGGACAAGGTCAAGATTGCTGTCCCCGTCACGATGTAACTTACTTTTCCGAATATTTTCGGATGCAATGGATCAGGAATTCATAGACCTGGTCCATTTCTTTTTCTGTTATACAATAAGGGGGCATGAAGTAGACGGTATTGCCGAGCGGCCGGAGGTAGATGCCGGCGTCTAACGCATCCCTGGTGATGGCGGGTCCTGTGTTGTTGACATATTCGTCCCTGCCGATATTGAGCTCAAACGCGAGGACGGTGCCCAGGGCGCGGGCGTTTCTGACGACGGGGTATGAGCGGATGCTGTTGAGGAAGGCAGCGTGCCGGACGGCTACCCGGCCGATGTTGGTGATACAGTCGGGTTCCAGCAGAAGGTCGAGGCTGGCGAGAGCGGCGGTGCAGGCGAGGGGGTTGGCGGTGAAGGAGTGACCGTGGAAGAGGGTCAGGCGCCGGTCGTCGCTCAGGAAGGCTTCGAAAATATGCTCGGTCGCTGCGGTCACGCCGAGCGCCATGGTCCCCCCGGTGAGGCCTTTGCTCAGGCAGACGATATCGGCTTTTTGATTGAGCTGTTCCCCGGCGAACAGGCTGCCGGTCCGGCCGAATCCGGTCAGGACTTCGTCCGCGATGCAAAGGATGTCATGGGTGCGCGCTTCTTCCAGCAGTTGGTCGAGGAGGGCGGCATCGTATATGCGCATGCCGCCGGCGGCCTGTAACAGGGGCTCGTAAATGAAGCAGGCGAATTCGCTGCCCTGGTCACGGATCATCATCCGGAGGGTGTCGATATTATCGGGGGTGGGGGTGTCGACAAAGGTGACTTCGAAGAGATAATCGCTAAAGGGAGCGGTGAAGAGGCTGCGCTCGCTAACGCTCATGGCGCCGAAGGTATCGCCGTGATAAGAGTGGTGAAAGGCGAGGATGCGGGAGCGGCCCGCCTTCGCCGAGGCTTCGGCCTTCGCCAAGGCTTCGGCGGACAAGTCGGCGGGCGAGGGGGAAGCGGCCTGGTTACGCCAGTACTGGATGGCCATTTTGATTGCGACTTCGACGGCGGTAGAGCCATTGTCGGAATAGAAGATGCGGGTAAAGTCGCCGGGAAGGAGCGGGAGGAGGCGCTCGGCGAGGTGTACGGCAGGCTCATGGGTGAAGCCGGTAAAGATCACGTGTTCAAGGCGGAGCGCTTGCTGGTAGAGGCGTTCGGCGATATATGGATGACTGTGGCCGTGGATGTTGACCCACCAGCTGCTGATCGCGTCGATATAGCTTTTGCCCATTTCGTCAAATAACAGGCTACCTTTACCTTGTAAAACGGGGATGGGAGGGAGCAAATCTTTATGCTGGGTATAGGGGTGCCAGATCACCCGGCGGTCCCTTTCCGTTAATCCGGTGGTATTCATGTGGCAAAGATAGGGGGACGGGGTGTTTACGGGAAAAGATAGGGGAGAGAGGGATGCAACGCTCCGAGCCGTTTTATTGTCAAATAGGTTAATCAGGGACGAATGGACCATCACCATCTGGTAAAGGACTGCCTTAGGGGAGACGCAGTTGCGCAACGGCAGCTGTACGACGAATTTGCGGGATCGATGCTGGGGGTTTGCTACCGGTACACCAAGTCCATTGCCGATGCGGAAGATGTGTTGCAGGATGGGTTCATCATGGTATTCAGGAATCTGTATCAATTCAGTTTTTCGGGAGAGTTGGGCGGATGGATCAGGCGCATCATGGTCAATACAGCCATCAATTACCTTAAGAAGAACAGCCGGTATCAATCGGACCTTTCGTTCAGGGACGGGGATTTGCATCCCGTTTCGGATGATGATCCGGAGGTGATGATGAGCACCAAAGAGCTTGCGGAGCTGATCCGGCAGCTCCCACCGGGGTACCAAACTATTTTCAACTTGCATGCGATTGAAGGATATAGTCATGTTGAGATTGGAAGGATCTTGGGGATCAAAGAGGGGACATCGCGTTCGCAATATGCGCGGTCGCGGTCGCTGCTGATCACCTGGATCAACAAATTCTCGACTGCAAAAAAAAATGAAACGAGCTATGCACGACCCAAAGTTTGAACAAGAGGTGCAGCGAAGAATGCGTGACCTTGAATTCGTTCCATCGGAATCCGTCTGGGCGGGTATCCGGCAGGGTATTGCGCCGCGCAAACGCAGAAGGGCGGTAGTCCTTTTCTGGTGGCTGTTCCCGGGGATGCTGTTGGTGGCGGGGGGCATTGTGCTATACCGGCATTCGGCTTCTGTGGGCGGGGTGGCGGCTGCTGTTCCGGCCGTTGAAACCGGGAAGCCGGCCGGTGGGGCGGGGATTGCGGTTAGTCCGCGCGGGAATAGCGGAGCGGGAAATGGGGTCGTTGGGAACGGGACCGGTGGGTCTAATATTGAGATTGCGGTCACGTCGCGCGGGAATCGAGGGG
>DATMLR010000057.1:0-3361 GCA_035570015.1 Puia sp. | reverse complement strand
CAGACCCATTCGGTCATTGGGGTTGATCTTCCAACTAGTGGCAGCGATGTCGAGCAGCCATCCTTCGGGAATAAGTCCTTCGAAAAAGGCAAAGAGACGCCGGTCATGGAAGGGCTCACGACGAACCGGCATCGTGAATGTGATAAATTGGTCCGGGCGATGTTCAATGTAGGTGTGCTCATAAGTGAAGACATATTCGCCTTCATCGGTCTCGATAAGACGTCCAGCCAGCTCGTCGTCGTAAAATATATTGGCTTGCCGCATGGGTCGTTTATTTTTCTATTTTCAATTCTTTTAGACTGACTGGCGCGAGCACATGCCCAAATAGCGCGAGGACCTGGTTGACCTTGTCCAAGTTCAGATTGCCCTTTCCTTGTTCGATCTTTCGGATCACGGTCAAGGCTACTCCGGCGCGTTCGGCTAAGCTGGTTTGTGTCAGCTTTGCTTGTTTGCGCTTTTCCTTTACAAATCCCGCGGTCGATGAGATTATATGCATTTGGATATAATTGTGGTAAAAATAGCTAAATTATATTTAATTGCATATAATTTTAACGAATTCATATTTTTTATATGTAAATGCATATAATTATAATGAAAGGGATGATGGTTAAGCCATAGACTGGGAAGGATAATACCTATAATTGAGAATTTCGGGCACCGGTTCGGACAATGGCGCCATGCGCTAAATGATTTGATGTCCAGTAACTTACAATTGATCGCTGATAGGGCGCTCGGCGGTCGGACTGCCCGACGGGGCGGTTCTGGAGAATTCCGGGCGATTTGTGGAGCATTCCGGCCGTCGGCCGCGGCGGCCTATTCCAAGGTGGTTGATTTTTGTCGGCAAACTCTCTATTTTGTCGCCCAAGCATTTATTTTGTCGCTCAAATCAAAATGTTGTCGGTGAAAAGCCATTTTTGTCGCTAAATGCCTATTTTTGTCGCTCAAAAGACGCGAATGGCGAAACAACAAGCGATCGAGAAAGACCTGGCTAATCTACGGACGTTCCTTGCCAACTATCCCGAAGGCATTTCGGTTGACCAGTTGCGGTCCCATTACGATAAACTCCTCACTGAGCGAACGTTGCAACGGCGACTGTCCGCCCTGTTGCAGCAGGGAATCATCCGCAACACCGGGCGGGGACTGTCCCTCGTTTACTATCTTGTCTCGTCCGCCGAAAAACCCGCCGAGGAGCAGCTGAGCGCGTCTGTCCCGCTATCAGCCGAAGGCCTTGCCATTCAACGGCTCGTCCAAAAACCCGAAGGCAACCGCATCCCCGTAGGCTATTACCCGGACTTCCTTCTCGATTACGCGCCCAATACAAGTGCCTACTTCACGAAGGCCGAGCGCGAAAAATTGATGACCCTTGGTAAAACCAACCAACTCGATCAACCCGCCGGCACCTATGCCCGAAAGATTATGGAACGTCTCCTGATCGACCTCGCCTGGAACTCCAGCCGCCTGGAAGGCAACACCTACAGCCTGCTCGACACCAAACGCCTGCTATCGGAGGATGAGCCGGCTGACAACAAAACTGTCGCTGAAACGCAAATGATCCTGAACCACAAAGAAGCCATCGAATTCATCGTTGAATCCGCGGCGGAGATAGGATTCAACCGCTACACGATCACGAACCTGCACGCCCTGCTTTCGAACAACCTGCTGGCCGATCCGGGGGCTCCTGGCCGTCTCCGCACCTTTGCCGTCGGCATCCAAAGATCCGTTTACACGCCCCTCGCAATCCCACAAAAGATCGAGGAGTTGTTCGATACCCTGTTACAGAAAGCCGCCGCCATAGAAGACCCCTTTGAACAAGCCTTCTTTGTCATGGTTCAGCTGCCCTACCTGCAGCCCTTTGACGATGTCAACAAGCGCGTGTCCCGTCTGGCCGCCAATATCCCCCTCAATAAACACAATCTCGCGCCGCTGTCGTTTGTCGATGTCCCCCAGGATCTATATATCCAAGGGCTATTGGGCATCTATGAACTACGCCGCGTGAATCTGCTAAAGGACGTCTTCCTCTGGGCCTACGAGCGTTCCAGCCTCCGCTATTCCGCTATGCGGCAATCAATCGGCGATCCGGACCCTTTTCGGGTCCGGTACCGGAGCGACATTCGCGATCTCGTGTCTGCGGTTGTGACCCAGACCTTAACACAGCTTCAGGCACGCAAGGTCATCGCTGATCATGCCAACCGTCTTCCGGAAGCAGATCGCACGAAATTCGAGGAAGTGGTGGAAGGCGAGTTGCTTGGCTTGCATGCTGGAAACATTGCCCGCTACCGGATCCGGCCTTCGGAATTTGCTATGTGGGAGGCAGTGTGGGAGAACTAAAACGGCTTAATATCATTTAGCTCATTGATGATGCCTTCTTCCCGATACGGGGATACAATTTTGCCTGCGCCAGCGAGGCCTTCGCTAGAGACGGAATGACCTCCTAACCTCGAAAATCCATAGCCCATCTTATCATAGCGTCCAATACCGGTTTCAGGGCCAGGCCTGAAGCAGTGAGCCGATAAGTTACATAGGGAGGTACTACAGGCTTGGCTTCCCGCTGCAGCAAGCCGTCGCTTTCCAGGTGTTTCAGGTGCTGGATTAATACCTTTTCGGTGACGGCCGGAATAGCTTTCCTGAGCTCGCTGTAGCGCTTGCTGCCAGCCAAAAGATGATACAAAATGATGGGTTTCCAATAGCCGCCTATCTTTTCCATCACATACGTAACGGGGCACTCCTTAAAAGCGGTTTGCTTGTTTTCCTGTATGGCGGAGGTTGGCTTGATCTTTGTCATGGTACATACTTTAGGGTAAGTACTTGTATAAAAGTTAGTACAAATATACCTTTGTTCCCGACAAATACAAAAGTCAACATCATGAAAATAACATTAACAGGATCGTTAGGAAACATCAGCAGGCCGCTGGCGCAAATCTTAGTCAAAGCCGGTCATCAGGTAACGGTAGTGAGTAGTAAGAAAGAAAAGACGGCCGAAATCCAGGCAATGGGCGCAAACGCTGCCATCGGCTCGGTAGCGGACGTAGCCTTTCTTACCATCGCATTTAGCGGCGCCGACGCAGTATATACCATGGTGCCACCCAATTTCGCGGCAACTAACTGGCGTGGGTACATCAGCGGTGTCGGTAATAACTACGCAAAGGCGATCAAGGCGTCAGGCGTCAAAAAGATCGTAAACCTTAGCAGCATCGGCGCGCATTTACCCGAAGGTACCGGACCGATCAAAGGGTTATATGATGTGGAACACACCCTGGACGCATTGGATGGAGTAGCGGTAAAGCACCTGCGTGCAGGCTTCTTCTACAATAATTTTTATGCCAACGTGAATATGATCAAACACATGGGCATCTTGGGGAGC
>DATMLR010000056.1:0-3511 GCA_035570015.1 Puia sp. | reverse complement strand
GACAAGCTCAATGCCCTCAACAAGGACGTGATCAGCGAGCTTGGAGAGGTCGTCGAAGAGATCTATACAAACAACGAGATCAAGAGCGCCATCCTCACCGGCGCGGGCCCCAAGGCCTTTGTTGCGGGCGCCGACATCTCCGAATTCCAGGGTCTGAGTAAAGCAGCCGGGCAGGCCCTCTCCGCCAAAGGCTCCGATATCTTTTTCCGGATCGCTTCCTCTCCCAAACCCATCGTCGCTGCCGTCAACGGCTTTGCGCTTGGCGGCGGGTGCGAGCTGGCGATGGCCTGTCATTTCCGCCTTTGCGTTCCCACTGCCAAATTTGGCCAGCCGGAGGTCAACCTTGGCCTCATCCCCGGCTATGGAGGCACGCAGCGTCTCACCGAATTGATCGGCAGAGGCCGCGCCATCGAAATTATGCTCACCGGGCGGATGGTCGAAGCCACCGAAGCGCATACGATGGGCCTGGTTAACTATATCGTCACCGAACCGGACGAGCTCCTCAGCGAAACCCGCAAACTCCTCGCGATCATCAATGCCAAAGCCCCCCTCGCAATCGCCCGCATCATCGAATGCGTCAATATCGCGGCGGACGACGGACCATTCGGTGGTTTCGAGCGCGAGCAGGAAGCGTTCGGGGAATGTTTTGGGACCGAAGATATGAAAGAGGGGACCACAGCCTTTCTGGAAAAAAGGAAGCCCCGCTTTCGCGGGGCCTAGTCCAATAACGCCGCCGCGCTTCGCGCGGCGGCGGCTCCTAAATCGAAAATCAACTCACCGGTATCGCAACCGATACCCGCTCCTTCCCGGCCACGACCGGCAAACTCACCTGCAACACTCCATCCACATACTTTGCCTGAATCTGTGACGGGTCGACCGACTCATCCAGCGTGAAACTGCGGACGAATCCGCCCCGGCTGTACTCCCGGAGTACCCAATCCGGTCGCGGGAAACCCTCCGGCGGCGAATAGGAAATGACGAGTTCGGTCCCCTTCACCTCCAGATGAAAATGCTCGCGGATCCTCCCCGGCGCGAAAACGAGCATTTCGTAGCTGTTGTCCGTCCGGTAAATGTTAACGGCGGCTCTCTCATTCGACCGGGCATACAGGTGCCGTTCCCTGTCCCCTCCATGATGATGATGACGGCCTTTTGCGGCCCATTCCTGGTAGTTCATGTCTTACCTTTTAACGGTTAATGAATATTGCCTGCTAAGCGCCGCCTTCGGCGGCGCCTATGGCTATCAAAGAGGAAGACGAATGAGCCGGAAAAATATTTTAAATCGAGTCGGGTGCGGGATCTCTCCTGAACTCTTCGATTTCTCGAAGGAACGCCCGGGCCTGCGCGATCGAGCTAAAGCCCTCATTTTTCATGACAGACTGCATCCAGCGCTGGCCAACATTCCGTAGTGAAAAAGCCCGATAGATCCGGATGGTCCCCCAAATAAAAAGCCCGGTGAAGAAGATCTGGACGGCCCAGGCCCCCACTCCCATACCCTCGATCATCTGGCGGCTGAGCCAGAAGCAGGTGTACAGCGGCGTCTGCAACACCATGATCCGATGCGTCCGGATAATGGCCGCTTCAAGCTGCGCCAGCTCCTGCTGCGTCTCGAGAATATTCTTCTCAAAATTGATCCGCTGAATGATCGCCAGCTGGTAGCTGTATCCTGCGATCCCGATAGCCGTGATCAACATCACCAGCGCCGCACAGGTCACGAAGACGGGCTCTGACCGGAAATGCCAAAGGAGCGCACCACAGCCGATATTCCAGACTACACCCCAACATATCTTAAAGATCCGGCCTGCTTTGAGTCGGTTGAAGGTGCTTTTGACCTTGATCGACCTGACCTCTTCCAGCAGCTGCGCATTCAGTTGCAGCGACTTCTGCAATTTCAGATCGTATGCTTTCCAAAGCTGTTGAAATTCATCGGCGCTCATAAAAAAGACTTGTTAAGTGTCATTAGATGTTGTTTCAGCCTCCCCTTGATCCGGCTCAGTTTCGTCGCCACATTCGTCTCCGTAATTCCGAGGATCTCCGCGATGTCGCGGTAGGGCCGCTCCTCCAGGTAGAGGATCATCAACGCTTTGTCGAGCTCGTTCTGTTCGTTGATGAACTGCTGGAGCAGCTCGATCTTTTCTTCGGTTTCCGTGTCCGCGGGTCTGTCCGCCAATTCCATCAAATGCAGGTCCCCGCCAAAAGTTATGCGCAAGCCCGATCGCCGCTGCTGGCGATAATACGAAATGGCGACATTCAGTGCTATCCGGTACATCCAGGTTGAAAATTTTCGGTCGGTATCGAAGCCCCCGGCCGACTTCCACAACTGATAGATGATCTCCTGCATCAGGTCCTCCCGATCGTCGCGATTGCGACAATAAGAGTTACTGATTTTGAACAGGATACCTTTGTTATCCCGGATCAGTTGCAGAAATTCGGCATCATTCATGCTAAATGATTCGCGGGAAGGTCCGCAAAATCACATACATTGAAATAAATTTTCCATCCCCATGGGCCGCCTCGGGTTCCTCTGGCTAACCATCGCCCTGCAAGGGTCATTCGCGTCGCAGGTTTTTGCCCAATCGCCGACAACAACCTCGCCCTCCCTCCACTATACATTGCGCATCGACACGGCTGATCTTTCCGGCTATACAGTATCCATTCGGGTTGACCATCCGCCACACCGGTTCCATCTGGCCATGGCCACACACCACGAGTACGACGACCGCTTCTGGAAGTATATCAGATCTTTTCAGGTTGATTCACCCGCCGGCTACATCCGTGAGGACAGCGCCGTCTGGACGATCATCACCTCCGGCGACGAAGCGCTGGTCACCTACCGGATCCAACTGCCGCCGCCGGCGTCTCTCCATTTTTCCCACCGACCTTTTCTTACCCCAACCGGCGGACTAGTAGGTGACCTGCATTCGTTTATGTATCTGGTAGAGGACATTCACGCGCCCTGCACGCTCGCTCTCTTGCTGCCAGACGGCTGGCAGGCCGCGACGGGGCTCGATCCTGCGTCTCCCATTGATCGAAACGAATTCGCCGCCCATTCAGCGCCCCAACTACTGGGCGCCCCCATCCTGGTGGGGCGGCTACACCGGTGGACCTTCACTGTCGATAGCATCCCTCATGAGGTGGCTTATCTTTCGTCGGCCCCTGCATTGGGTTTCGATACCGGCGCGCTGGTCTCGAATATCCAGAAGATCGTCCGGGCGACGAAAGCCATCTTCGGCGGCTTCCCTTACGAACACTACAACTTCCTGCTTGAGGACAAAAGCGTCGGCGCGCTTGAACATGGCAATTCCGTGACCATCGGTGTATCGGCAGCCAACCTCACGGGAGAACAACCGGGCATTTATGAAGAGATCGCCCATGAATTCTTTCATACCTGGAACCTGATGGCTATCCGGCCTTCGGGCTATACCGAGCTCAACTACGGACCACAACAGCAATCTCCCGGGCTTTGGTTCAGTGAGGGTTTGACGATGTTGTATGCAGACCTCATTTGCCGCCG
>DATMLR010000055.1:0-8119 GCA_035570015.1 Puia sp. | reverse complement strand
CAGTGCATTCCGGCATCTTTGATCATTGCAGAAAGCTCCTTAGGCGTAAAGCCATACCAGTTCCCCTTAGGTGAGCCAGCACTTTCCATTTGTGTATAGCCGATCGCGGCTACCTTTGCCAGCGTTCCCTTCGTATCCGTAGTCATCAGATCGCCGAGTGTGTATAGCTGAAGACCGATCGGCGCGGCGGATTTATTCGGAAAAATACTGGCCGCCCGGCCGAGCTGCGGCAATAAAATGGCGGAACCCGTGACCGTTCCTAATTGCTGAAGGAATTTTCTTCTGGATGACATGGCAAACCGTTTTTTTTTGGATGATCACTTAAATGTACGACTCAGAAAACGTTCCAGGGCTTCCGGAGAGATATTTTTTTGGACAATAACGCCTTTTTCGTCAATCAAAAAATTGCTGGGCCAGGAAATGATGGACAATTCTTTTGTAACAGCCCCATTTTCATCCAAATACTGGGGCCAGGGGAGCATGTATCGACGTATTACTTTTTTCCAATTTTGAATTTGATCCTTGTTGTCCGTCGAGACCCCAATCAGCTGAAATCCTGAATTTTGAAATTGGGCATATATCGCTTTGTATTTCGCGAATTGATCGATGCAAGGAGTACAATGGCTGAACCAAATGTCTATCAAGGTATATTTAGATAGTCTATCCGAAAGGGATACTTTTCTGGATAAATCGTCGATTGGTGCGAATTTTACATTCGGGAACTGACAGCCTATACAAGAAACTCTGCCCATGTCAAGTTTATGCTTTAATACCCTGCCGGTATATGTTTGCCGAATGGATTCGGAGAATGCTTTGTATATGGAGTCATAGAAAGGCTCATAGCCGGCAGAGAACTGGTTGATCAGCTTCCAAAGCGCTACATACGATCCGGGGTTTTTATTGACATAATATAGCAATGTACTATCATACCGGTCATGATGGGAACCAAGCGAAGCGAAACTTGGATTGTAATCATTTTTCAATTCAAGCATCGTTCGATTTGCAATCGCAGGGATCTCCCAGAGATTATTGATATTGCAGTCCAGGGTTTGGACGCCCGAATCAACAAAAAAGGGGCTCGAAATATACTTCCAGTTCGAATCATATTTAAGGCCGATCATGAATGCTGTTGGATATAGGATACTGTCGCTAAATGAAAATATGCCTTTGTGGACAGGCGCTTCCAACGTGCCGTGAAATGGATAATAATCTTCCGTATTAACCGGGATCAAAAGCATTCTGCCGCTATCGCCGGGGTTAGTGACTCCGTGAATGGTAAATGTTGTTCCTTTCTGCTGAGAATAGCATTGCATAAAGAACAGGAATAAGGCGGCCAGTAATGTTGGAATTAATTTCATGAAATCTTCCCGTTGTAGATTTGAATTTAAGGGTTAAATCGATAATAACGTGAACGCGTAAATGATCCGATGCGGCAAATTTTGGAATGGTTCTGGAAAGACGTCTGGGGTTCTCAGGCCTTAGTGATAATGACGAAGGTTTGCCGCAAAATAAAATAATATTTAAAATTAGGAGAAATCCCTTAGAGAATCTTTGGTTTTCATCTTGAAATTCCAGCAAACTGATTTTGCCGAAATTCTCTGGCAAAGATTTTGCGAATAGCAGATGCCTTCATCTTATGCTTTCCAGAAAAGATTAACCCCCCTCTCTAAATAGTATCTATTATTTTTCCAAAAGTTAAATTTTGGTTTGTATCCGTATGCTCTTTATTCACCACTTAAATAACAAGAACTCGATTCATTCATTACGCTAAAATCCGCAAGAAAAACCACAATCATGAAGTATTCTATTGAGAGCCGGAGAATTTCTCCGATCAGGCTTACTTTGCCTGTTAATCCACAACTGCTCGCCCTGGCTATTATCTTACAGCTTACCTTTTTACCCGCCAGGTCGGAGCCATTCATCGCCGCAAATAAATGGGCGCCGGATTCATCCTCGCCGACTGCTGTCTCCGCCAAATATTCTATTGCCAGCGGGGAGTACGCCAATTTCATCCTCGACAATACCACCCAGACGTTGTACGGTGTGGGTAATGCGGCAATAGGTAGCGGAACCAATACCGGCATCGTAGGTCTGCCGATTCCTTGCCAGTTCCCGACTGCCAATACAAAGATCAAATTTGCCGCAGCCGGCCTCCACTCCGCGGCCTGTATCGATGTGAATGGAAATGTCTATTTCACCGGGCCCAATGAAGATGGCGACATGGGTAACGGTACCACCACCGGCAGCGCCAGTTCCTTTGTCCAGGTCACCACCGACAGTCTTGGAAAACCTTTCACTAATGTAACTAACATAGACATGGCGAATACCCAGTATACGGGGGGTGGAACGGAAGTGGCTACTATTTTCGCTATAAAGGCGGATGGCACCTTGTGGGTGTGGGGCAGCACGCAAGGCGGATACCGGGGTAACGGGAGTTATGGTATGATCAATACCAGGCCCGTCCAGGTTCCATTTCCCGCCGGTACGGTGATCACGAAAGTCGCGGTGCAAAATATTGTCATTGCGTTGGATTCAAAGGGCAATGTATGGACCTGGGCAGGAAACGGGCCCAGCAACTGTCTGCTCGGGAATACCAGCCGGACCAATTACGAAACTCCCCAGATCCTTTCCCTGCCCGGGCCTGCAAAAGATATTGCAGGAGGCGGCTACTGGTCTTATGCCTTGCTCACCAACGGATCTTTATACGGATGGGGCCTTTATCTTGGCTATATGGGTGTCGGCGCCACCGCCAGCGCGGGATGGACCAATCAACCTTCTCCTATTCTCCTGGACGGCGATCTGAATCTGCCGAGCCCCATCGCACAGATTTCGTGCAATGCCACCAGCACCTACGTAATCCTGACCAATGGCACCCTGTGGGCCTGGGGAGGCAGCGAATGCGGGCAGATCGGCAATGGTCAGGATATCAATTATGCCAAATACACCACCAATCCCGCTCCGTATGGCGGAACTACCCCTGCGCCCTATTCGTGGAACTGGGATATGAGCACCGCACAGCTTCAGCAGCACAAGCCCGTGCAGATCGCGCCGGGGATCAGCAATTTCGTCGCCCTGTCGCAAGGGTCGGCCGAAGTATTCTATAAGTATGCGGTAGATGCCAATGGCCAGCTGTATTCCTGGGGAAGGAACAAGAACGGCGTGCTCGCCAATGGAGTCATGAATGGGAATTACAACAACGGGAACATCGGCGCCACCTATCCGAATTCCTGGGATGTGCCGTACATCACGGCTATCAATCCCTTCTCAGGCTCGATCAAAACGACGATCCAATCGACGTCTCCGTATTGCCTGGGCAACCCGTCCACCAGCCCGTGCAATATCTATTCTATCCCTTCGAATACACCGCCCAAAACATTAATCAACGGCGTCAGGAGCGGCAGCGAGACGATCGGGACCACCGCTTCGTTTGTCCTGGATGGCACCGGCTCGACGGATAATGTCGCCATCGTATATTATATCTGGACGCAGGTTTCGGGCCCCAATCAGGCGGTCATCAGCATTCCTTCGGGGTCAAAAGTAAATATTCAAAATACGGTCGCGGGCAAATATGTGTTCCAGTTGAAAACGATCGACAACGGCTGGTTGAGCGACAGCACGACCTTTACCGTAACCGTGGGAACAGCAGCGCCGCAACCCGTCGCAAACGCAGGTCCTGCCCAGACCATCACCCTGCCCACAAACAGCGTGACGCTCGTCGGCACCGGAACGGAAGTGAATGGAACGATCGCTTCGTATCAATGGACAGAGCTCAGTGGTCCTTCGACGGCCACGATCGCCAACTCCGCCCAGGCCACGACGGCGGTCAGCGGGTTGACTCAAGGTATTTACCGGTTCCAGCTGAAAGTTACAGATGCACTGAAAGTAACCGACACGGCCTCCGTTCAGGTCATCGTTAATCCGGCACTGCCGACACCCGTCGTCAATGCAGGAACAAATCAAACGATCACTTTACCTGCGAATAGCGTAACCCTTACAGGTTCGGGCTCGGTAACAACCGGGACGATCTCCGCATATCAATGGACCCAGGTCAGCGGTCCGTCGACGGCGACGATCCTCACGTCGACCCAGGCCTCTACCGGAGTGAGTGGCCTGGTGCAGGGCACCTATATTTTTCAGCTAACGGCTACCAGTAATTCCGGACAAAAGGCCGCTGCGTCTGACACCATCATCGTCGGCGCAGCTACTGTACCGCCCGTAACCCCTCCGCCACCTGCTGCGGCAAGCAGATATTCTGTCGCCAACGGGGAATATGCCAACTTCATTCTGGACAATTCCACGCAGACTTTGTACGGGGTAGGAGGTGGTGCGATAGGAAATGGATCCAATACCGGCCCGTTAGGACTGCCGATCCCCTGTCAGTTCCCGACTGCCAATACAAAGATCAAATTTGTTGGAGCCGGCTTGCACGCCGCAGCCTGTGTCGATGTGAATGGAAATGTTTATTTCACCGGCCCCAATGAAGATGGCGACATGGGCAATGGAACTACCACCGGCAGCGCCAGTTCTTTTGTCCAGGTCACCACCGACAGTCTTGGAAATCCTTTCACGAATGTAACTAACGTAGTCATGGCGAATACCGAGTATACGGGTGGTGGAACGGAAGTGGCTACTGTTTTCGCTATAAAGGCGGATGGCACCTTGTGGGTGTGGGGCAGCACGCAAGGCGGATACCGGGGTAACGGGAGTTATGGTATGATCAATACCAGGCCGGTCCAGGTGCCATTTCCCGCCGGTACGGTGATCACGAAGGTCGCGGTGCAGAATATTGTCATTGCGTTGGATTCAAAGGGCAATGTATGGACCTGGGCAGGAAACGGGCCCAACAACTGTCTGCTCGGGAATACGAGCCGGACCAATTACGAAACGCCGCAGATCCTTTCGCTGCCGGCGCCGGCAACGGACATTGCGGGAGGCGGCTACTGGTCCTATGCCTTGCTCAACAACGGAGATTTATACGGATGGGGCCTTTATCTTGGCTATATGGGGGTCGGTGCTACCGCGAGCTCGGGCTGGACCAACCAGCCTTCTCCCCTTCTCCTGAACGCCGACCTTAACCTGCCCAATCCCATTGCACACATTTCCTGCAACTCCACCAGCACCTACGTGATCCTGACGGATGGAAGCCTCTGGGCCTGGGGAGGCAGCGAATGCGGACAGATCGGCAACGGCCAGGATCTGAATTATGCCAAATACACCATCAATCCCGCTCCGTATGGCGGCACAACCCCGTCCCCCTACGCCTGGAACTGGGATATGAGCACCGCACAGCTTCAGCAGCACAAGCCCGTGCAGATCGCGCCGGGGATCAGCAATTTCGTCGCCCTCTCCGAAGGGTCGGCCGATGTATTCTACAAATACGCGGTAGACGCCAACGGCCAGCTGTATTCCTGGGGCAGGAACAAAAACGGCGTGCTCGCCAACGGCGTCATAGAAGGCGACTATGTAGCCGGCGAAATCGGTTCCACCTATCCGAATTCATTTGACGTTCCATATATCACGGCCATTAATCCGTTTGAAATGACCGAATCGATTCTTTCCAGTTCGCCGCAATGCATATCGGTACCGGGTTCCAATTCCTGCAGCGGTTACCCCATCCCGGCCAATACTCCCCCGATTGCCAATCCGGGCAGCAACCAAACGGTACCGGGGCCAACAGCCACCCTAAATGGTACCGGTTCAACCGATAATTCGGCTATCGTGTATTATATCTGGACGCAGGTGTCGGGACCTAATCAGGCGGTCATCAGTATCCCCTCAGGCGCAAAAGCCAACCTGATGGGGCTGACAAAAGGAGTGTATGTGTTCCAATTAAAGGTCATCGATAATGGCTGGCTGAGCGACAGCGCGAAAGTCACGGTGACCGTCCAGAACGCGCTCGCCAATCAAGCTACCGACTTCCTCAGTGTTGATCCTTCGATGACAATCACAGACAGCCTGACTTCCGGTCAAACGGCATTTGGCATCTATCCCAATCCCGTGACGGACGCATTCACCTTGATAATCACGAATACCACCATGGGTAACGTGAGCGCACAACTGATCGATGTCTCGGGCGCTATCCGCCATCAATACAGCTTTAGTAAGGACCTGCAGACCGTGCAATACACGATTTCAGCCGGCGACCTTGCACCAGGGGTCTACTTCCTCCGGGTACAGACCGGCACCTGGATGCGTACAATAAAGCTGGTAAAAAAATAACGACTTAACTTATCCGTCCAATTTCGTAACGCCCTTCGGTCCACACCGAAGGGCTTTTTTTATGCCGTAACTTTTGTTGGTTATGACTTGGACTATAGCTGCCTTGCTTGATCACCTAAACTTCAAATCCAGTGAAATCACGTCAGAGATGAGGTCCGTCGTCTCGCTATAATGCGCGTATCGCAATTCCAACGAGTTAAAGTGCTTGTGCAAAATTCCTTGTGGCGGCGCCAGCCTTAGGCCAGCCCCGAAGTGATTGGCCGAAAATGCGGACAGGGCGTAATTACTGGTATAGTAGGCATCGGTGGGGAGGTGCCTTTCATAAGGAGCAAAATAATTGACGGCAGTCTGAATGTAATATCGGTAGAAAGGTGAAATGGAGAAGAAGGGCGTTATCTTGATCGGCACTTCTAAGCTGGCTGTATGGGAGCGGAGGCCCCAGTTGTCAATATAGAAGCGGTAATAGGCTTTCAGGATAATGTTGTCGCCCAGAAAATAATTGAGGCGGAATCCGATGGGCAATTTAAGTCGTTGGGAGGGCAGTTTCTCGACGGTATCCTGGCCGTTTGCAAAATAGACGCGGTGAAATGGCAGCCCCAAATAGCCTGTCTGTTCCACCAGGTCCACTTCAACACTGCCCTGCATCCGGGGATTGAAGACCTGGGAATAGGAAAAGGCCGCTGAATAGCTGTCCCTTGGGCTTGACGGAACATTATGTTTGTCGCGCCGGCTGGTTCCACCAGGTGGTATGGCTTCGGTCCGGCCGTTGAAGCCAGTAATATAGATGGTGGAATCGGTGTTGTTCGTGATCAGCCCCTTAACGAATTCAGACGGATAGATCAGTTTTACTTCGTCAAAATAACCGTTAAGTTTAGCGGTGAATTCGCCGTTTTTGTCGCGGGTTTTCTTTGAGAATCCGGCATCCAGACCGATCGAACGGTAATTGTATTCGGTCGAATAGTATGCTCCCACTTCATAGCCCGACCCTTTCAAGGCGTTCTCGTGAGCCCAATTGAGCGACGGATAAATCCGGTTGCCACTCGTTCTGGAGGCACCCGTCTTTGATACCCACGCCTGAGAGGCAGCCGTATGATAATCGTAACCAATGCCTGCCGTAAGCGTATTCTTGCCTTGCCGCTTGTCCCAGCCGACAAGGTGGATTTCGATACCGTTGGCGAGGTCGGTCACATCCGCATTCCCCATCGGGCTCGTTTGCCCCCCGGATACAGCCGATTTATCAGCGGTCTGATTATAATAGCTGGAGACGATCTCAACCTCGTCGAGCTTCAGGGTCCTGGGCTTGTAAGTGCTCGTATCCCCGGGCGCAACCTGCGAAAATGCATGCAACATCATCAGACAAATCCCCGTTACCGTAAGACAAATTCTTCTCATAAGTCGACTTAAAAGCTGTGCGTTATTCCAAGTCCCACTCCGATATAATACGGATAGGTGGAATAATTTGCATTAGTATTGATGGCAGTCAGCGCATTTTTGGAGGTGATCATCAGATCCAGTGACCAACCGGCACGGACGGCATATTTCGCTTCGGCCTTAAACAGCAAGCCGTAGTTTATCTTTCTAAGGCCATACATCGTTACAATTGATTCGGGCTGCGGGGTAGGCCCCCCCTCAATTCTCGACGTAACCGTCGCACCGGTCAGGAAATTGCCGATAAGACCCGCCCCTGCAAGAAAGGTGAACCGCTTGTTATAAAAGGCGTAGGAGGCAATGACCGGGATAGAGAGATAGTGGAGCCGGCTTGAAGATTGATCCGTTTTTACGCTGTCCCCCGCGGGTGACGAAGATGGCAAATACCCATATCCGGCGACGGTATTCAGGAGATATTTCGTATTGCCATTGTTATCCGTTACCGCATAGGCCGTAGTTGGATCTCCCAGGC
>DATMLR010000054.1:0-5309 GCA_035570015.1 Puia sp. | reverse complement strand
GCATCTGCGGTATTGCCAATGCAGCTATATTACGGTCCCAATGATTTCCATATTCTGGAGGAGCAGGCGACGGGGATGACCCGGATCATCGATCTGGGCAGAGGAGTTTACTCCTTTGTCCGTCCCATCAATGTATATATTATTATGCCGGTCTTCGGCTTTTTCAAGTCGAATATCGCAAGCTATGGTCTTGCGATCCTCTTGTTGACGCTATTCATTCGGCTGATCACATCACCGCTGGTATACAGCAGTTATCTGAGCGGAGCGAAAATGAAGGCGCTCCGGCCGGAAATAGAGGCGATGAAAAAGCGGGTTGGGGAGGATAAGCAGCAGCAAGGTATGGAGCAAATGAAGTTATTTAGGGAGGCGGGCGTGAATCCGCTGGGCGGTTGTATCCCGGCGTTGTTGCAAATCCCGATCTTCTTTGCGTTGTACAGTTTTTTCAATTCAAATATCGGGTTGCGGGGGGAAAGCTTTTTGTGGTCGCACGACCTTTCTGCCTATGACAGCATATTGAGATTCGGGCCGCTTCTTGGCTTTGATCACGTCAGCCTTTTTGCTCTGACGGCCGTTGCGACGAGCTTCCTGATTTCCCTTTATGGAATGAGCATGACGCCGGACCAGAGTAACCCGGCCATGAAATACATGCCGTATATCATGCCGGTCTTTTTGCTTTTCTTCTTCAACGGGCTGCCTTCCGCACTGACCTGGTATTATACGGTCTCCAACCTGATCACGCTTTGTCTGCAGTTTGTGATCCAGAACTATATCATCGATCACGACAAGATTCTGGCGAAGCTCAAGGAGAACCGAAATAAACCGAAGGCGAAGTCCAAGTGGCAGGAACGGCTCGAGCAAATGCAGGAGGCTCAGAAAGAAGCGCAGAAAAAGACGTCCGGCGTGCCGAACAAGCGAAAATAACATGATTATTCACTGGCGATATCGCGGTGCTATCCTGTTCTATTGCGGGCTATTGGCTGCGGGCGGCGCCACGGCACAGAAGAGTGTCTCCGAGCTCACGCTGGTATACGATTACTCCACCGCCGGCCCGACGGGGGACAGTGCACAGGACGCGATCCACACAGTATATATTAAAGGGAACAAGAGCCGATCCGAGATGACCAGCTCTTACTTTTCTTCCACGACTATATTCGACGGAAATACGGGCTTCGGAGTGATCCTTCGTGAGGTGAATGGCCAGAAGCTGCTGATCCGGATGAACCCGGACAATTGGACCGAGCGGAACCGGATGTATGATGGGATCATCTATAGGAATACGAACGAGACCAGGGAGATTGCGGGGTACAAATGTATCAAGGCGGTCGGGCAGTCGAGGTTTGGAGCGATGATTACGGTCTATTATACGCGGGACGTCATCCCGGAAAACCGGCAATATGATCCGATCTTCCGGAATTTGGACGGGTTACCGCTGGAATATGAATTAACGAATGGGAGTGTCCGGATCCGGTACCGGATAGCGCGGATCAATCTGAATCCGGTGCCGGTGTCAAAGTTCGATGTGCCCGGTAGCGGGTACCGGGAAATGAATTATGAGGAAAGCAAAAAGATGAACGTGAATTAATGACGCGGCAGGCGGGTAGGTGAACGAGGTGGGGCGGGAGCCCGAACCCGGCGGATTAGTGCATGTTGATCCGAAGGTCGAGCAGGCTGAGGTTGCTGCCGGAATTGTTGTGCATGAATACGCTGCTGTTCACTTTAAGCGTGCGGGGCATAATGAAGGTTGAGTTCCCGCGCTGATAGGTGATCAAGGTTTGGAAGGAAACGTACTCGGCGGTCTTTTCGGTGCTGATAATCGAGCTGCCCATAAAGGTAGGGCCGGCTTTCAGGGTAAATCCGGCGGTCGTCCTGATGGGAACGAAATTCGTCTTGAGGGATGTGTTGGCCTTTCCTTTGTCACCGCCGCCGCCCTTGCTGGCGACAGCCAGGCTGACAATGGCTATGAGGGAAGTACTGATGAGGAGCTTCCGAATCAATTTCCGCAGTTCTATGGTACTCAGATCTAACATTCTATAGCAAAGGTAGTAAAATAAATTGGGTATTTTTTAACCGCTCGTCACTAATTTTAATAAAGCCTTAACTATTTGATACCTAAAATGTTACATTTTATACATTTTTTAGGAATCGTTAATTAACCCTTTCTTATCGGTAGATACGCAAACATGACGCCATGGGTTGCTTGTTCATTGGTGAATTTGATCGTCCAGGGGCAGGCGGGTGAAATTGGGCTGGGGGTGGGGTGAAATTTGTCTGGGGGTGGGGGTGAAATTGGGCCGGGGTGGGGTGAGACAAGGGCAGATGGTGCAAAATTGGGTGGCGGGAGTACAGATTGAACGGCTGGGGGTCCCAATTCCGGAACGGGTGTTCGTGATTTGCAGAAATGGCGTAACTTACGACAACCTTTTACACATGCAAGAAAATCCATACCATCAAGACCGGGAAGAAATAAAAGAATTGTTGAAGCAGTATCAGGACTTGAAGAGCGGAAAGCAGCATACTTTTTTTGAAGAAGAAGCTTTTGAACGGATCATAGACTACTTTGATGACACGGAGGATCTCACGCAGGCTGTTGAAGCGGTGGAATTGGGGATTGAGCAGTACCCGTATTCTTCTGCCTTAATGGTCAAGAAGGCGGACCTGATGATCGCGACCCGGCGTTATCGCGAAGCGCTATCCATTCTGGAGCAGGTCGAATTGCTGGACAGCTCCGATATCAACCTATACATACTGAAAACGGACGCATACCTGGCGTTGGATCAGCCACAAAAGGCCGCGTCCCTGCTGGAAAGCGCACTGCTGCACTTTGAAGGGGAGGAGCGGCTGGAATTGCTGTTCGAACTGGCGGATGTCTACGATGATTATGAGGAATTCGATAAGATCTTCGATTGTCTGAAGCTGATCCTGGAGCAGGAGCCGGACAACGAAGAAGCGTTGTATAAGATTTGTTTCTGGACCGATTTTACCGGAAGGAACGAGGAGAGTATCCGGCTGCATCAACAGATCATCGAAGAAAAGCCGTACAGTGAGCTGGCGTGGTTCAATCTGGCGGCTGCGTTTCAGGGGCTGAAGCTTTATGAGAAAGCGGTGGATGCGTATAAATATGCGTTGGCTATCGATGAGAAGTTCGATTATGCTTATCGGAACATGGGGGATGCGTTTATCCGGCTCCGTAAGTACAAGGAGGCGATTGAGTCGCTCGAGAAGGTACTGGAACTTTCGCGGCCGGAGGATGTGATCTATGAAGCCATTGGTCACTGCTATGACAAGCAGGATAATTATGCTCAGGCAAGGTTCTATTACCGCAAGGCGTCGCATCTGAGCCCGGAAGACAGCAAGCTGTATTATAAGCTGGCCTGCACTTACATCAATGAAGGACAGTGGAATCAGGCTGTCCGGCAGTTGGAAACGGCGATGCGTATCCATTCCATGCAACCCGAATACAACCTGGCTATGGGCGAATGCAAGATGCAGTTGGGTGAGCTCAAGGAGGCGATCCAGTATTTCTCGAATGTGGTGCGGATCCGGCCGCGGAATATCTCGAGCTGGGAGGCGCTGATCCGTTGTCTGTATAACGCCGAATTCTTCGACGAAGCCCTGGAGCAGGTTGAGTCGGCGATCCGGCTTACTGGTGGTAAGCCGATCTTCCTCTATTATCTCGCGGCGATCGAAATTGCGCTCGGCCGGACGAGAGAGGGGCTGGTCCAACTGGAGAATGCGATGTCGAAGGCGCCCCGGCTGCTGAAGAAGTTAGTTGAACTCAATCCGGCTATTCTGCAATATCAGCCGGTAGTAGATATCGTAGCGCGGTATAAAAAGAACAAATCCATCTGACGGACACTTCCCATCCCGGCTTTTTCCCTACATTTGCGCCGGAAATATTGTTTAACAGCCTAATAATAACGGGATGAATTTCAAACTGTCGCAGATGCCTGACAGGCTGGCAAAGCCCCGTCAGCATGGAATTACAATGGTCATGGACAAGGGATTGAGCATAGAGGAGGCAAAGAATTTCCTGAGTGTGGCGCATCCCCATGTAGATATTGTAAAATTAGGTTTTGGTACTTCATTCGTTACCCCGAACCTCCGCGAGAAGATCGAAGTGTATCAGTCATATGGACTACCGGTCTATTTTGGCGGTACGCTATTCGAGGCGTTCCTGATCCGCAATCAGTTCGATGACTATATCGCGATCCTCCGGGACTATGGCATTAGCTATATGGAGGTCAGTGATGGCTCCATTACGATCCCTCACGCCGAGAAATGTGGGTATATCGAGAAGCTGACCCGGCACGGGGTAGTACTGAGCGAAGTCGGCAGCAAGGATGCCGCGCACATCATCCCTCCCTACAAATGGATCGAGTTGATGTCGGCAGAGTTAAGCGCGGGTGCCTCCTATGTGATCGCGGAGGCGCGTGAAGCGGGGAATGTCGGCATTTACCGGGGGAGCGGGGAGGTGCGGGAAGGATTGGTGCAGGAGATCCTCACGCAGATCCCGGCGGAGAAGATACTTTGGGAGGCGCCGCAGAAAGCGCAGCAGTTGTATTTTATCGAGCTGATCGGGTGCAATGTCAATCTGGGGAATATCGCCCCGACGGAAGTGATCGCGATGGAAGCGATGCGGGTCGGGCTGCGCGGCGATACCTTCCATCTTTTCCTCGACAAATAATTATGAGACGATATGGGCTGATAGGGTTTCCGTTGACGCACTCCTTTTCTCAGAAATACTTTATGGAGAAGTTTGAGCGGGAAGGGATAAGGGATTGTGTTTACTCGAATTACCCGCTTCGGGAAATCGGAGAGCTAACCGCCGTCCTGGCGGATGCGGAGCTGTACGGGCTCAATGTTACCATACCATACAAGCAGCAGGTTATTCGTTTTCTTTCTGAATTAACCCCGGTCGTAGAGGCGATCGGGG
This sequence comes from Puia sp., assembly GCA_035570015.1. Classification (GTDB taxonomy): domain Bacteria; phylum Bacteroidota; class Bacteroidia; order Chitinophagales; family Chitinophagaceae; genus Puia. The sequence continues at coordinate 376 of DATMLR010000054.1, read as the reverse complement.
CGTGCAATTGTGTCCGTGTTCTAGATGGCGCGCTGGTAGGGCATAACACCGATGTCGTGGGCTTCGAGCGGTCGTTGGTCCGGAAACTGAAACCGTACCATCGCGAGGCTTTGGTGCTGGGTACGGGTGGGGCTGCGAGGGCAGTGGAATATGTGCTGCGGAAGCTGGGGATCGGATACCGATTGGTATCGCGGAGACCAAGACCCGATACGGGCGATCTGGGGTATGAACAGGTGGATGGTTCGCTGCTTGCGGAGGCGACTTTGGTGGTGAATACAACGCCGGTCGGAATGTATCCTCATGTGGACGAATGTCCGCCGCTGCCGTATGAGACGCTGACTTCCCGGCATTATTTGTATGATCTTATTTATAATCC
>DATMLR010000053.1:0-5200 GCA_035570015.1 Puia sp. | reverse complement strand
TCATCTGCGGACGCGGCGTCCTTAGATGACGTTCGAATCCGGGCGATTACGGAGCCGATCGGTACGACGTCGTTTACCTGGAAAAGGACCTCTTCGAGGGTGCCGGCGGTGACGGAAGGCACTTCGGAGTCGACCTTGTCGGTGGCGATCTCCAGTAAGCTTTCATCCTGCCTGACGGTATCGCCGGGCTGCTTGAGCCACTTGAGGATGGTGGCTTCCATGATACTTTCACCCATTTTTGGCATAACCAGGTCGACGAGCGGCATAACGAATTGTTAGATTTGTGGCAAAGGTAGTTATTTTCAATGTATTGTGGAACAGCGCGGGTTAGTCGGCGGACAGGATAAATTTCCTCAATTGATTCAGTGCATTGGTTGCCGTTAATTCGATGTTTCGGGCCCGGTCGAAGCGGAAACTATATTTCATCGCCAGGATTTTTCGACGGTTTCCAACTGCAATCCAGACGGTGCCTACCGGCTTTTCCGGGCTTCCGCCGTCGGGGCCCATGATCCCGGAAGTAGCGACGACATAGTCGGTGTTGAGCTGCCCGAGGGCGCCCCGGACCATCGCTTCGACGGTGGGCTGGGAGACAGCGCCTTCGGCGGTCAGGACTTTTGGATCGACATGGAGGAGGCTAGTCTTGATCTCGTTGGCATAGCTGACGATGCTGCCTTTAAAATAATGGCTCGACCCGGGGATGGAAGTGATGAGATGGGCGATGTAGCCGCCGGTGCAGCTTTCGGCGGTGCCGAGGGTTTGGCCGCGGGCTTTGAGGAGGCGGCCGACGGCTTCTTGTATCGGGATATCTTCGTCGGTTACCATCCATTCGGCCACCAGCGATTTGAGGGTTTCGAATTGTGATTGGAGGATCTGGTTGGATTCCTCAGGGTCTTCGCCCTGGATGGTGAGCCGGAGGCGAACCATCCCATAGTTGGGCAGGTAGGCCAGCCGGATCGAAGCGGGCAGGCTATCCTCAAATGCCTTGATGTGTTCGGCGAGAAAGGACTCACCGATGCCGGCGGTAAGAACGGTGCGATGCGCAATGAATGGCAGTTGGAAGCGGACGCGGATGCGGGGAATGACCTCATCCGTCATCATACCTTTCATCTCGTGGGGGACGCCCGGCATGGACACGAAAATGCGGCCTTCCTTCTCGAACCACATCCCTGGCGCGGTGCCGCGGTGATTGGGTATGACGGTGCAGGTATCCGGTACTTCGGCTTGTTGGAGGTTGCGGGCGATCATCGGACGCTGCAACCGGGTAAATATCTTTTTGACGTTGTCAAGGGCGCCTTCGTCGATAACGAGCTTTCCGCCGAAATAATCGCACAGGACAGGTTTGGTGATGTCGTCGGCGGTAGGACCCAGGCCGCCGGTGATGAGGATAAGCGTTGACCGGAGGAACTCCGTGTCGAGGGCTTGCCAGATATCGTCCCGGATGTCGCCAACTGCGATGCGGTGGGCCACCCAGATGCCATTTTTGTTCAGTTCCTGCCCCATCCAGGCGCTATTGGTATCTACCACTTGTCCGATCAGCAATTCATCCCCAATGGTAATAATGCTGGCAACGATCTTATCCATGCGATAAAGGTAGGAAATGGAACTATACTTCGAAGAATGGGCGGAGGGTGCGGGCCATTTCTTCGGGCATATGGGTCTTTTCGAGGGTGGAGGCTTTAAGAAAATACAGCAACACCTTTCCGGTGGTGAGCAGGTTACCGCGGTCGTTGAATACTTCCTGGTGGAATTCGATCCGGTAATCCACGGGCCATTTTTTGACGGAGGTGCGCACGGTGAGCAAATCGTCGTAATGCGCCGGGCGGATGAATTTGGCGGTCCACTCGATGACGGGCATGACAATGCCCGAGGCTTCGACATCTTTATAGCTAAGACCCAGCTGGCGGATGGATTCGACACGGCCGACCTCGAAGTACTGGGCATAGTTGCCGTGGTACACGACATTCATCTGGTCGGTTTCGGCGTAGCGGACCCGGATCGTGGTTTCGCTGGTGAACATGGGTTATGATGTTTTGGATTCGGATTGGAGACGGTTGGAGAGCGTCTTCTCGATATAATTGGTCAGGGCAGGGGCTGCGTAGATGAGGACAGCGCCGGCGGTGACCCGGATCAGGTATAGGATCAGGTAATCCCTTTCGGCGGGCTTTGTGAGGTTCAATGCGCCTTCGCCGACCTTGTCCCTAAACTGGGAGATCAGCTGGTTCAGGAGGAGCGGTATATATTGGATCAACGTGAACAGGCCGAGGCCGATAAAGAAGGAAAATAGGACGGCTCTCCGGTCGAGATGCCACTGCAGATTGTCGGGGTTTTCGACAGTCATGGCTGTGGGACCCGCAACGCCGTGGGCGGGGGTTGACTCGCCGGTGGCTTCGGCTTCGCCGGCTTCGAGGAATTCTTCATATTCCGGCCGGTCATTTCCAAGCAGGGCGGTGGCGATCCTTTTGCTATTCCGGACCAGGATGATGCACGCGATGGTATACGCCGCGGCCTGGATGAAGGTTGGCAGGATAGCCACACCTGATCGGTCGTAGAGCGATTCGCTGTAGTAGACGGTAAAGTTGAGGATTCCCAAAAAGGTCTGGAGGGCCAAGTAGCCGCAAAGAATGGCGACAATGAGGATGGTCGTATGGAGGAGGTCGATCTTCTTCATATCAAAATGTTAAAATGGTATATGGTCATTTGCCCATGGCCCCGTCTACGCTGTACTTTCCGGGTCCGGTCATCAGGAGCGCGAAGAAGGCGGCCAGGAAGAGGAGGGCGAGCTCGCGATGGGACAACGGCTCCCCTTTCAGCGCCATAAAGGCGGCGACGGAAAAGTTGATGACCAATACCAGCGCCGCGAATCGGGTGAATATTCCCAGCGCGACGAGGCCGGCGCAGACGACTTCCGCGAAGATGCAGAGAATGAGTGACCAGCGATGGCCGATGTTGAGGAAGTTGTAAAAAGAATATTCAAGGTTGCTGAAATGTGTGATCTTGCCCAGGCCATAGTCGATGAGGAGCAACAGCCCGAAGGTCACGCGAAGGACGAGGGCGCCGAGGTTGAAGGCGCCGTCGGAGCATTGAGTGGAGAAGAATTTTTTCATGTGCGATTTGGGATTTTTGCTAAGATAATAGAAAGTCGCTATTTCTAAAGAAATGTTAATCTATGCAGTTATCCACAGGTGTTTGGAACGATCTTTGGCTATAGGCAAAATAATTAGAATCTTTAGCACGTTGAGCATTGCGGTGGTGGTGGATTATAACTCAAACAATTTTCCGGTGAAGCATATCGCATTTTGCCTTTTCGCATTTCTTCTCCGCGTCTCGTCATTTGCCCAACAGACCCATTATTATGACGATCCGCAGGCGTACTTCCGGCAAGGAAAGGATTTCTTTGAACACGGATTTTATAGCCTGGCCTATCCGATCTTCAGAGATCTGAAATATTCGTTACGGGAGACGGATCGCAGCAATAATTCGGTTGAGTACCAGGACGTAAAGTACTATTACCTGGTCTGTGCGCTGGAGCAGAACGATCGGGCAGCTGTAGTGGCAGCCCAGGATTATATCACCCTCGGGAACAATGCGCCGCGGATAGGGATGCTGAGCTACCATCTGGCGGAGTATTATTTCAGGCAGAAGGACTATCCTGAAGCCGTCAAACTTTATGAGAACTCGGATATCGACAACCTGAGCAACGACGAGATCGCGGGCATGAAATTCCATCAGGGGTACTGTTATTTTACCCAGAAACAGTTTGATAAGGCGATTCCGCTGTTCAACACCATCCGGCAAATGCCGAAGGACCCGAATTATATCGATGCCAACTATTATTATGGGTTCATCTCCTTTTACAGGAAAGACTATGCAGGGGCGCTGACCGCGTTCACGGTAGTGCAGGATAATCCGATCTACGAGAAGGTCGTACCGTACTACGTGGCGAATATCTACCTGGTGCAGGGGAAAAAGGACGAAGCGATTGCCTATGCAGAGGCGCGGTTGAAGAAGGGCAATCAATATTATGATGTGGAGCTGAGGCAGCTGGTGGGGCACGGGTACTATGAGAAGCAGGATTTTGTCCGTGCGCTGCCATTCCTGGAGCAGTATGTCGGCCAGTCGAAAAAAGTCGCGCGGGAGGACCTTTATGAACTGTCCTATTGCTATTACCAAACCAAGAATTGGAATAAGGCGATCGAGGGGTTTAAGCAGTTGGGTGGAAAGGAAGATTCGCTGGCGCAGAATTCTATGTACCTGCTTGGGGATGCGTATCTCAAGACGAGTCAGAAGGGGAATGCCCGAAACGCCTTCCTGTTCTGTTCGATGAACAGCAGCAATCCAAAGCAGGCAGAGATCTCACGGTTCAACTACGCGAAACTATCCTATGAACTGGGCTACCAGGATATCGCGCTGACGGAGCTACAAAATTTCCTGCATCAGTACCCCAATTCGGAGTATGCCCAGGAAGGGAGGGAATTGCTGATCAGCGTCCTGGCCGGGACCAACAACTATAAAGATGCCTTGTCGCTGCTCGACAGTCTCAGCCACCCTTCGGACAATGCCCGCCGCCTGATCCCGCGGATCCTGTATGGCCGGGCGACGGAGCTGATCAATGACGGAATATTGCCGGAGGCGGACGGGCTGCTGGACAAGGCGATGAAAGACCCGAATAGCGCAAGCGTGCTGCCGTATGTGGCGTTCTGGAAGGCGGAGATCTCGTATCGGCAGAATAAGATCGATGATGCGATCCGGTACTTCCTGGAATACCTGAAGAGCGGGGCAGTCAGCGGTGAGGTGAATCCTACCGATGCGCGCTACAATCTGGGGTATTGTTTCCTCAAGAAAGAAAACTACCGTCAGGCACAGGGATTCTTCGAACAGGTTGTGCGGACGCCAAGGATCGGGTCTTCACCGCTGGAGCAGGATGCATATATCCGGGATGCGGATTGCTATTATATGGAGCGGGATTACAAGGCTGCGCTGTCGATGTATAATAAAGTGCTCGATCTCTCGTGGGCCGCCGGGGATTATGCCACCTTTCAAAAGGCGATGATCGCGGGGGTTAGCAATGGGCGGCAAAAAATCGTGCTGCTGAACACGATCAGCCGGCTGTATCCGGCATCCAGTCTTTCGGCGGATGTGAATATGGAAGTCGCCGCGACCTATCTGGCCCAGGAGCAATACCAGGAGGCGTTGCCATACC
>DATMLR010000052.1:0-4199 GCA_035570015.1 Puia sp. | reverse complement strand
TGCGGATGCCGATCTCCCGTGTCCGTTGGTTGGCCGTGAAAGCGGCCAGACCGAAAAGCCCTATACAGGAAATGAAGATGGCGATGCTCATGGCGATGTTCATGATCTGCGACGTTTGCTGTTCCCGTTTGTAGAGGCGCTCCAGCGATTCGTCAAAGAACCGCGAATGGTAGATCTTGTCGGGGTAGATTTCTTTGTAGATGGATTCCATCTTTGCCATCAGCGCTTTTACCTGCCCGGCCGAGAAGGCGGCGCTGGATAATTTTACACTCAGCAGGTTGCCGGCGCCAGACTCCGTAGTGAAGAAGAAGGGCTTTATTTTCTCATGCAGATTTTGCGCATGGAAATCCCTGACGACGCCGACCACGGGACCCAATGTGCCGTCTAAGCCGCTCACCTGCTGACCAGCAGCGTCGGCCGGATTTTTAAAACCCAACTCTCTTGCCGCCGCTTCATTGAGGATATAAGCACGGGACCCCGGTTGCACCGGAACGGAGCCGGGGTCACTCCCTTGCCGCGCCGTGTCCGTCAGAAAAAAATTGCGGCCGGCAACAAGCCTCAGTCCATACACCGACATATAATTGGTGTCTATCATGTCCATGCCGACGTCGATCGTCACGTCCTTCGCGCCTTTGTACTCGAGATTCGTCTTGCCATGGCCGGCTGCCTCTGGACCGGCCGAACCGAGACTTACCTGCCGCACACCCGAGAGTCTTTGGATCTCCCCGGCATATACGGCCTTAAGGTTTTGGGGCGCCCGATGGGGAAGATCGATCATGACGATCGCGTCCTTTTTAAAACCCAGATCGGTGTTGAGCATGTAATGGATCTGCCGACCGACCATTACGGTGCCGATGATAAACATCAGGCTTACGGTAAACTGGAATACGATGAGGCCCTTGCGGAGCCAGCTTTTGGAATTGAGCTGCCGGATGCCCGACCCGCGGAGGCTGATCACCGGTCGAAAGCTCGAAAGAACCCGCGCGGGATACCAGCCGGCAAGCAGGCAAGTGATCAGGGTCGCACCGCCCAAAAAGATCCAGGTATCGGGGTCGCTTAGGTTTAGTCGGACCCCTTTCGGAAAAAGGTCATGCAAGGCCGCAATAACAGGACCTGCCAGCAGGAGCGCGAGCGTCATGGCTGCTACAACGATGATAGCCGTTTCGACCAGGAATTGCGAGACCAGGCCTCCGCGGCTGCTGCCCAGTACTTTCCGGACGCCGACCTCCTTTGCCCGCATGATCGACTGCGCCGTGGACAGATTGATAAAATTGATGGCCGCGATGACCAGGATGAACAGCGCGATGCCTACGAGTGCTACCAGGGTGGGTCGGTGCGCCCGTCGGCCATAGGTATCATCGTAGTCCGAATTAAAATGAATGTCCGCCAACGGCTGTAGCGAAAAGGCGACTTTGATCTCATCCGGAAGCTGTCTATGCCGTTGGTAGAAGGTGGGAAATTCCTTTTCTGCCTGTGCAACGGTGGTGCCCGGGGAGAGTTTTACCAAGACATTGACATTGAATTGCGGCGTGTGCCAGCCCCTAAGGTCCAGCTGGAGAAAGCTGTGCTCAATGGTATTGTAAGAGATCAGGTCTTTGAAGCCGAAATCGCTGTTTTGTTGCCAGTCTTTGACGATCCCCGTAACGGTAACCGTGAGCGAATCATAATAAACCAGTGAACGTCCAATCCAATCGGCGGGTTGTCCGTGCTGAAAATAGAACCGCGCCTCCGATTCGGTGAGAACGACGGAGAAAGGTTGCTGCAGGGCACTGGCAGGGTTGCCCGCCAGCCACTGATAGTGGAAGAAACTCAGGTACGCCGAATCAGCATAGTTGATGTGGTCCCGTTCGTCCGCGCCGACACTGGGAATCACCCGGTCCGGCTTGCCGGGCTCCCGTACCAACACACGGGTGTTGTTGGTTAACAGACCGGTGATCGCGCTGAAGCTGGTGGATTCCCGCCGCAAATCGGCGGCAAAAGGGGGCCACAAGGCCGGGCCGCCATGCTGCATACCGGTGGCTTCGGTGAACTGTACGATAACGCGATAGATGCGATCGGAATTCTTATGGAACTTGTCGTAGTTCAATTCGAAGGTCACGTACAAGTAGATCACCAGACAGGAGAGGATGCCAAAGGTGAGGCCTAGGACGTTGATGGTCGTCGTTAGCTTATGCCAGCCGAGGCGGCGCAGGGCAAATAGCAGCTGGTTTTTTATCATGTGCTGGAGGATATAGGGATACGCTGCCAAAAATAGGCCGCTTTCAAAACAGGCTGAAAATCTGTTAATTAATGGCGGCGTGCTCGGGCGGGGCTGTCCTTTTTCGATACAGGTGGTGTCCGAATTCCATTTAAAAATACCGGAGGAACTTTTTCTGCGGATGGGACGACTTATAACCACCGTACCAACGACAGAGGGGATACATGAGGGCGACGATTGCAAGCCAGATCGGATAGATCGACCACGTGGGGAGGCTGCCGGCTGTGGCGGGCGGCCCAAATTGGAACGCGCCGAAGCTGATCGTTGACAGGTTGTAGCCTTGGAAAGCGGCGACGACGATGACGAGCAGGTGGATCAGGTAAAAATGGACGACGAAGTAGAAGAGTGGCGCGCGACCGTAGATGAGGAGGATGCGGGATAGAGGGTTTGAAGGGGGCTGCAGCGAGCGCGGCTCTGCGGCGGCGAGGACGAGAAAGAGGCCGCCGAGGGTGAGAAGGCTGAAGGCGAGTGACGGTGGATATTTGGTGACGTTGAGGAAGGAGAGTATGGTGTAGAGACGATCCTTCTGGGCCGACCAGGGGTCGGGGTCGCCGTAGCTGTTGATCGCGCGGAGGAGAATGAAAAGCGCGAGTGCGAACAAGCCAGTGCGTAGAAAGAGGCGTCTTCTTTCGGGGACGGGTCGTTCAAACCATCGGGCGGCGATAAAACCCGTCAGCAGGATGCCCAGCCAGGGTAAGATGGGGTAGGCGATCAGGATAAGGAGGTTGGGGGTCACTTGAAAATTACCCGGGACCCAGGCTAGCGACCGGAGGATTGGAAGGGTCAGAGAGGAATTGGGCGCGGTCATTGCCATGGGCGGCGGGAATGGGAGCAGGTCGTGGCCAAAAAAGATTAATGCTGTGATCGGGATCAGCCAGCGGATCGACAGGCGGGACAATAACGATATAAGGATCATCCCGGCGCCGATCGTTCCGATCACTTCGAAGATGAGGACCGGGAATTTGGGATCGAATGAAAACCCGAAATTCATGATCGTGAGTTCTACTCCGATAAGGATCAGGCCACGGCGCAGGATCCAGTTGCGGGTGGAACGGGGGTCTGTGCTACGTGCGAGTTGTATGGCTACGGAGGTACCTGCGAGGAAGACAAAGGCCGGAGCGCAGAAATGGGTGATCCAGCGGGTGAAAAAGAGCCCGGGTGTGGTGACGGCGAGGTTGGCCGGCGAGTTGGTTCGGGACCAGCTATCCAGAAAGTCGCGGGTATGGTCAAGCGCCATGATGACCATGACCAGGCCGCGGGCGATATCGATAGAGGCGATGCGTTTCATGGTAGCTGAAGTTACGGGTGACGCGGGGCGATTAGCAAAGGTTTTTCGACGGCGGGCCGAATTTTCGACGAATGAACAGATTGCGTCGATGATTGACGCGGGGCGAGAGGTCGGGCGACGATTGACGTGGGGTGGGCGGATGTGTGGGTGGAGGGGATAGCGGACGTTAGTGCCGGCGTGTCGCTATTTCCCGAGACGGTGATACAAGTCGTTGCGATGAGCGCGGGAGATGGGGATCGTCGCGGCGCCGATATGGGCGCAATGCTGGCGGATCTGATTGATCTTGTCAAGGGCGAGGGTATAGGAGCGGTGGACACGGCAGAACCGATCCGCGGGGAGGCGGGCGGTAAAATCGGTCAGGGATTGATGGCAGAGGTAGTTGTCGGTGGTGGTATATACCCGGATATAATCTTTCAGACTTTCGATATAGAGGATGCTATCGATCTCGATGCGCGTGAGGTGGCGATCGGTCTTTAGGAATAAGGTGGGGTCAGGGAGTACAGGGGATGTAAATGTCGCGAGAGGCGCGGCGGGTGTGAAGGGGGCGGTTTGGAGGGCGCGGGTAGCCTTTTCCATCGTTTGGAGGAAGCGGGCGAGCGAAAATGGTTTGACGAGGTAGTCGAGTACCGCCCATTCGAAGCCCTCTACGGCATA
>DATMLR010000051.1:0-17851 GCA_035570015.1 Puia sp. | reverse complement strand
AAGGGCGGGATTAGCTCTGCTTTCTGGGCTTTGGAAGACCGATGGTTTTCACCATCTTATTAGCTTTGTCCAACTTGTCTTGCGCAATGACTTTATCCCGATATTTCTCGAGGGAATTATCGATGTGGACTATAGGTGATTTGATCTTGTTTAAACCATTTCCCTTCATATGTTACAAATTTAGGCAATTTTTCGCTGAGCAAGAAATGCTGCGTATTCTATGCCCTTTTGAAAGATTTCCCATTCGTCCATCTTTTGACCATAGAGATCAAATTCCTCTGTTATTTCTGCCAGATATTTTGTCAATCCAACCTATCCATTTTATGCTCCAAACGCAAACGAATATACCAAATTATTTAGCTTTAAAACTAAAAACATTAGCCAATCGAATCTAAATTGATAGCATGTTGGTAGGTGGGGAAAGTAATTATAATTGCGCCTTCCACTCCAGCAGGAAGCTTCGGATCTGCTGAAGGCGTTCGATGACTTCGAAGCGTTCCTTTGCCTTTTTATTGTTGCGGAGAAAATCCTTGGCGCCTTCGATCGTGTATTTCTTTTGTCGCAGTAAATGATAGATCAGGTGGAGGTTCTTGATATCGACCGGCCGGAAATAGCGATCGCCTTTTTTGTTCTTGCGGGGCTGGAGGATATCGAATTCGGTCTCCCAATAACGCAGGAGGGATTGGTTGACTTTGAACATTTCGGAGACCTCTCCCATCGTGTAGTATTGTTTGGCAAACAGGACTTCGTCGGCAGGGATCTCGATCAGGTCGGCTTCTGCGGTCCCTTGTTTCAGAGACTTGCGGCCGCGTTTGGATGGGCCCGCCATCGCGGCGGGTTTTCGCCGGGTCGTGCGTTCGGCGTTGGCGGCCCGGACTTCTTGAACCGGCGTAGACTGGATTTCCGCGACGGGCGTTGGCTGGACTTCCGGAACCGGTGTCGGTTCAGCTTTGGCGGAATCGGGCGCTGCCGGAATTTCCCGGGCCTGGAACAGGTCTCCACCCGCTTCCGGAGGCGCGGGATTTTTGAATGCCTTCACGCGGATCCCTACGCCGGCCGTCGCGAGGTATTGACCCTCCCGCTGGCCGGTGCTGTTATCGGCATCCTGGGCGGGGGAAGGATCTTTCTCCTCCCCGCCAAATTCCAGCGGTATTTGACTTAACGGTTTGCGCATTCGGGTATTTCGGCTCAAAAATCGTTCCTGTATTCGTATTTAATCAAAACTCTGGTTGCTCGACGCCGCCAGTTTCAGCAGCCGGTCATACTGTTCCGGGCTGATGTCGTTGTAAAAATAATAAACCGGATCGACGGGATCGCCATTGCGGTGCACCTCATAATGACAGTGGGGTCCCGTACTCTTGCCCGTACTCCCGACCCAGCCGATGACCTCTCCACGGACAACCTTCTCACCGGCCCTTACCTTTACTTTGAACATGTGTCCATACAAGGTTTCATAGCCATAGCCGTGGTTGATGACGACGTGGTTCCCGTACCCGTTGCCGGTATTGCCGGCCACCGCGACGGTTCCGTTGGCGGTGGCATAGATAGGCGTCCCCTGCGGGGCGGCAAAGTCAAGTCCGGCGTGGAATTTAGTGGTCTTATAAACCGGGTCGATCCGGTAGCCAAAGCCCGAAGCGATCCGGCTGAGGTCTTTATTGTTAACAGGCTGGATGGCCGGGGTACAGGCCAGCAGTTCCTCCTTGTTCTTGATGAAACCGTCGATCTGCACGTAGGATTTGGCCTGGACCCTCATCCGGGCAGACAACTGGTTGAGGGTATCGACGATCGAAGTATAGAGGTTCTCCTGGTCCATGCCCTGCACGAGCTTGATCTCCTGCTCCTGCTGGTTAGCTTTGGCACGGGCGCTGTCTGGAAGGGGTGCGGCTTCGAAAATGGCCCGGTAGACATTATTGTCCCTTTTCTCCAGCTCGATCATCTGGTCCTGCAACTGCTTGACCTTATCGTTAAGAACATAATAATTGTCCTGCAGGGCTTCATTACGCGCTTTTAACCGGAGCTCGTTGGCGGACGGGAACCATTTGAAGGCGATCGCCACCAGGATCACGGCCGTTACGAGGGAGGCGGACATGAACCCCAGCACTCTTAGCAGGGTTACCCGCAGGGGTGTCTCCAACTTTTCGTAGCGGAGGGTATTGGTGTTATAGTAGTATTTGATCTTCTTCATGCGCCAACAATAGACACCGGTGAGTTGCAGGCCGTCGGTTTCATAGGATAGAACGCTAAAACAGCCTGATTTGGTGTACCTTCGCAAGGCTCTGATCCGGAGCGAAGCGCACAAATATAGCAGGTGCGGGCCAAATTACAACCAAAGATTGTTCCGTTTTATGATGACCAGTGCCGAAATAAGAAAGAAATTCCTGGATTTTTTTGTGTCGAAAGGGCATACGATCGTCCCTTCTGCCCCAATCGTGATAAAGAATGACCCCACCCTCAAATTCACGAATGCGGGGATGAACCAGTTCAAGGATTATTTCCTGGGCAACCGCAAAGCTCCCTGGTCACGGGTGGCCGATACCCAGAAATGTCTTCGTGTCAGCGGCAAGCACAACGATCTGGAGGAGGTTGGCGTCGACACCTATCATCATACGATGTTCGAAATGCTGGGCAACTGGAGCTTTGGCGACCCTGCCAACCCCGCGGCCGGTTATTTCAAGAAAGAGGCGATCGCGTGGAGCTGGGAACTGTTGACAGGAGTGTACGGTATTCCGAAGGACCGGCTATATGTCACCGTTTTCGAGGGCGATCGGACCGAAGGCCTGGAGCCGGATAAGGAGTCGTCGGAAGAATGGAGCAAATGGATCGCGGAAGACAGAATATTACCGGGAAAGAAGAAAGACAATTTCTGGGAGATGGGTGAGACGGGACCATGCGGCCCTTGTACGGAGATCCATGTGGATTCGCGGATCGACGCCGAGCGCGTGTTGGTCGACGGCCGGTCGCTGGTCAATAACGATCATCCTCAGGTCATCGAGATCTGGAACGATGTGTTCATCCAGTTCAACCGCCTGAAGGATGGTAGTCTCCAACCCCTTCCGGCCCGCCATGTCGACACCGGCATGGGATTCGAGCGCCTTGTGCGGGTATTGCAGGGCAAGCACTCGAACTATGACACGGATGTCTTTACCGGGACGATCGCGGCGATCGGGAAGATCGTCCGGAAGAACTATGACGCTTCTGATAGCAAGGCTTCCATCGCATTCCGGGTCATTGCCGACCATATCCGGGCGATCGCTTTTACCATTGCCGATGGCCAGCTCCCTTCCAATACGGATGCCGGTTATGTTATCCGCCGCATCCTTCGGCGGGCTGTACGTTATTACTATTCCTATCTGGACTACAAGCAGCCCCTGCTTTATCAATTGGTGCCGGTGCTGGCGGGACAGTTCAGGGATGTTTTTCCCGAGCTCCATCAGCAAGCCGACTTTATCGCCAGAGTAGTGAAGGAGGAGGAGGAGGCGTTCCTGCGGACTTTGGACAAGGGGTTGAAGAAGATTGAGGAGGTCATGAAGTCGGCGAAAACCGCCCGAACTCCGGTCGGTGACGCCATTGAACCGCTCGTCATCCCCGGCGCAGCCGCTTTTGAGCTATACGATACATACGGTTTTCCCGAAGACCTCACCGGCCTGATTGCCGCTGAGAACGGGCTCGCGGTCGACGGCGACGGGTTCAAGGCCGAAATGCAGCAACAGAAAGATCGCTCCCGGGCCGCGACGGCGATCGATACCACGGATTGGGTCGTGCTCATCGAAAATCCGCTGATCGAATTCGTCGGCTATGAATTGTTGGAAACGCAGACCCGGATCGCAAAATACCGGAGGATAAAAGCAAAAGGCCGGGAGTCCTGGCAGATCGTGCTTGAAGCGACCCCCTTCTATGCCGAGAGCGGCGGCCAGGTTGGAGATACGGGCGTCCTGTTGAGCAAGGGCGAGAGCATCCGCGTTGTCGATACTAAAAAGGAAAATGACCTGATCATCCAGTTCACCGACGAACTGCCTTCTGATCCCGGAGCGTCGGTGATTGCCAGGGTGGATGTGACCAAACGAAAACGGACGGAGGTGCATCACTCCGCGACACACCTGCTGCACGCGGCCTTGCGGAAGACCCTGGGCGACCATGTGGCGCAGAAGGGTTCGCTGGTCAATGAAGGTGAGCTGCGTTTCGACTTCTCGCATTTTGCAAAGATGACGGATGAGGAGATCGCTGCCGTCGAGCGGCTGGTCAATGAGAAAATCCGCGAGAATATCCCCGTCGTCACCAAAGAGATGCCGAAAGACGAAGCGGTGCGGACGGGCGCGATGGCCCTTTTCGGCGAAAAATACGGCGATATCGTTCGGGTAGTCATCATCGACCCGGCCTATTCGATTGAACTGTGCGGCGGCACACATGTAGGTGCGACCGGCGAGCTGGGGATTTTCAAGATCCGGCATGAGGCTGCTGTTGCCGCGGGCGTCCGGCGTATCGAGGCTGTCGCGGGCGTAGCCGCGGAAGCCTACCTCAATGAACAGCTCACGACGGTCCGGTCTGCCCGGGAACTGTTGAAGAATCCGCCCGATCTGTCGAGGGCGATCGAAAACCTGGCCACCGAAAATTCCGAACTGAAGAAGAAGCTGGAAAAGGCCGAAGCCCGGCAGCTGGCAGATCTTCGAGGACAGCTATTGAAGAAGGTGATCACGATCGGCGGGGTTTCCTTTATCGGCGAGCTGGTGGAGGTCCCGGAGGCCGATGCGCTCAAAAAATTAAGTTTTGAGCTAAAGAGCTGGCTGGCTGCGCTGCCCGGCGCTCCACCCTATCTCGTCGTGCTAGCCGCCAATATCGCGGGGAAGGCGGCTGTATCAGTTATGCTTGATGATCAACTGGTTGCCACCCGTAACTTGCAGGCGCCCGCGATCATCAAAGAACAGGTCGCCCCGCTGATCAAGGGGGGTGGTGGCGGCCAGAAGACGCTGGCTACCGCCGGCGGGCAGGAGGCGGGCAATTTACCACAGGTGATTGCGCGCGTGGCGGCGTTGCTCAACTGACCTTCATTCGCTGAGCGCGACCGGATTTAACATTTCCGAAAGTTTTCGTATTTCCGGAATTCCCCTTATATTTGATCTACGAAGGACAACGTAGATCAAAACCCCAATTTGTATATTCAAAAATCACCACTGATGAAACAGCTTCTTTCACGGATCATGGGCCTTGCTATCCTGGCCCTGTTCATCCAGACCTCCGGCTTCGCGCAGCAGGACAACGACAAGGACAGGGACGACAACAGCCCCCGCAAATATGATGAGATCACTATCCGGCATAAGAGCGGCAAGGACGCCAAAGTCACCATCGAGATCAAGGACGGCGAAGTCCTTGTCAATGGAAAGCCGGTCAATGAATTTGAGGATAGCACGCTAACCATTCACAAACGGAAGATCACGCGTTACGGGAATGTCCTCAGCTTTAGTTCCCCGGAAATCGCTCCCGATGCGCCGGAAGCTTTTATCGCTCCGGATGCATTGGCCGCTCCGGGCGACCTTGCGATGCTTCCAAAAGGAGGCAACTGGAGTTATAGTATCGACGGGAAACTTAACGACATCGTACATTCCAACCGGGCCATGCTGGGGGTAGTCACTGAAACGAGCAAGGATGGAAATGGAGTAAAGATCACCCAGATCCCCGGCAAGGGCAGTGCTGCTGAGAAAATGGGTCTGAAGCTCGGCGATGTCATTACAAAGGTGGATGATGTGGAGATTGATGAACCTCGTGCCCTTTCGAAAGTTGTCGGCAGTCATGATGCCGGGGACAAGGTCACGATTACCTTTAAGCGGGATAGCAAAGAGCAAAAGGTGACGGGTGAATTGGGTAGGGGAAAGCCGGCCACGGTAGAGCCGATGAACCTTTATAATTTTCAAATGCCCGATATGAAGGAGCTTCAGAAGGTCCAGTGGCCGAATGAATTCCGGCAATATATGGGGAACTCCCTGAAATTCGGTATCCGCGCGCAGGATGCGGAAGACGGCAAGGGCGTGAAAGTAGTGGATGTCGACGATGAGTCCACCGCGGCAAAGGCAGGTATCAAGGAAGGAGATGTTATTACGCGATTCGACGGAAAAGATATCAATTCGGTGACGGCCTTGACCGAAGCTGCGCGGGCAGCCAGGGAAAAGGTCAGCATCAAAGTGACGATCACCCGCGACGGCAAGGTTCAGGAGATCGAAGTACATGTGCCGAGATTGCTGCGGACTGCCGATCTTTAGTCCGCCGATTTTTAGACCGCCGATCGACCGTTTATCCCGTCCGCATATTTTATGGAAGTCGCCCATAAAGTAATAAATTTGCGGGATGCGGAGCGAGGATGAATACGAAATAGTCGTAGGGCTGGAGGTTCATGCCCAACTGCTTACCCGGACGAAGCTGTTTTGTGCCGATAGTGCCAGCTTTGGCGGCGAACCCAATACGCATATCAGCCCGGTTACCCTTGGCTATCCCGGTTCGCTGCCCCGGCTCAACCGGAAGGCGGTGGAATTCGCGATCCGCATGGGGCTCGCCTGTGAATGCGAAATTGAGCGAACCAATTATTTCGCCCGCAAGAATTACTTCTATCCCGATCTGCCCAAGGGTTATCAGATCTCGCAACATACCACCCCGGTTTGCAAAGGCGGCCGGGTCCCCATCCGCACCGCCGCGGGGCAGCGGGATATCCATCTAAACAGAATCCACCTGGAAGAAGATGCCGGTAAAAGCCTGCATGACATTGATCCCGAAAATACGCTTGTCGATCTCAATCGCGCGGGGGTGCCGCTGATCGAGATTGTGACCGAGCCGGTTATCCAAAGTGCCGATGAGGCCCATGCCTATCTGACCGAACTTCGGAAAATGCTCCGCTACCTGGAGATCTGCGACGGCAATATGGAAGAAGGATCCATGCGCTGCGACGCGAATGTCTCGGCGCGGCTGAAGGGCGTAACGAGCCTGGGAACGAAGGTCGAAGTGAAGAACCTCAATTCGATCCGCCATGTTCGCCGGGCCATCGAATTTGAAGGGGAGCGGCTGATCGGAATGCTGCGGAAGGGGGAGGTGGTGCAGCAGCAAACCAGAAGTTACGACGCTGCCACTGGAACGACCTTTGCGCTGCGGACAAAGGAGGAGGCCAATGACTATCGGTATTTTACCGACCCGGACCTTCCGCCGTTCATCGTTACAGATGCATTCCGGGAAGAAGTCAGGGCGTCACTCCCCGAGCTTCCCGAGCAGCTGATCGAGCGGTTCCAACGGGAACTGCTGCTGCCCGAATACGATGCCCGGGTCATCTGCGAAGACAAGGATGCAGCGACGTGGTTCCAGGCACTGGTCGGTCATATCGCCGGCAGCGGTCATCCCGCCGGCAGCGGTCATACCCCCAACTATAAAGCAGCCGCCAACTGGATGCTGGGGCCGGTCAAATCGAGTCTCAATGAGAAGGGCATGACCTGGAGAGACTTCCCCGTCTCCCCTGCTGCGCTGGCAAGGCTGATAGCGGGAGTGGACGAGGGCAAGCTGAGTTTCTCCATCGCGGCCGAACGCATCTTCCCGCTGCTACTTGAACAGCCGGACCGCGACCCGCTGGAGATCGCCGCTGCGCTCAACCTGATCCAAACGTCCGATACTGCCGAGATCCAAGCCTGGATCGACCAGGCGTTGGCAGGGATGCCCGACAAAGTCTCGGAATATAAGAAAGGGAAGAAAGGACTGATCGGCCTGTTCGTCGGAGAGGTCAAGAAGATTTCCAAAGGAAAGGCCGACCCGCGACTGACCAACCTATTATTAATGGAAAAACTGGAAAATTAATATGCAGAAAAGATCTTTATGGAGGACCGCCGGCGTTGCAAGGGTTCTGAGGACCGCCGCTGTTGCAAGGGTTCTGAGGACCGCCACCGTCGCAGGGATGCTGCTGATCGCCTCCTGTCAAACCGGGAAGAGAGGCGCTTTCACCGTTACAGGGACTTTTGAAAACGCCGACAAGCTGGCTGCGGTAGAGGGACCGGTCTCCAAAGTGTTCCTGCTCCGGATCTCGTTCGCCAATCAGCAGCCGGTCCTCCTCGACTCCGCCCGCGTCCCGGCCGGCAAGGGTAAGTTCACGCTGAGCGCCAAGTCCGCGCCGCAGCAAGGGATCTATGAGGTGGTATTCGGCAGCAATCTCGTCGACGTTCCGCTTGTCAATGATGCCCCGGAGGTCACACTTCACGTCGACCTGGGGAAGAAAGATGATTACTATGATGTCGGAGGCTCGGAAGCCAGCACGCAGCTGCGTGACCTGATCTCCGGCTTTGGTAAAAGGAATTTTGAGGCGGAGAAGCGGGCGATCATGGCCGACAGTCTGCGGCGGATCAATGCTCCGGATTCTGCGCTTCAGGCAGCCACTACGATGGGGGACCTCGCCATCCAGGACCTCAACACTTATCTCCGGCAATTTATCAACAGCAGCCCTAACCCAACGGTCGCCGCAGTGGCGCTGACCCTGGGTTCACACAGTTTTCAAAAAGGGGACTTCGAGGCGGCCCTCAACCAACTCCTCAAAAAGTACCCCGGCAACAAGGTCATCCACGATCTGAAACAGGGCTATGATCAGGCAGCAGCCCAGCTTGCCCAGCAGCAAAGCCAGGAAACCGACTGGGTGGGCAAACAGGCGCCCGATTTCTCGCTGCCTGACGTCAACGGACACCCGATCTCGCTGGCTTCCTACAGGGGGAAATATGTGCTGGTCGACTTTTGGGCCAGTTGGTGCGGGCCCTGCCGGGCAGAAAACCCCAATGTCGTAAAGGTTCATAACGAATTCAAGAACAAAAAGAACTTTGCTATTCTCGGCGTGTCGCTCGACAAGGACAGGGGCGAGTGGCAAAAAGCCGTCCAGGATGACGGGCTCGACTGGAAACAGATCAGCGACCTGAAATTCTGGAACAGCAAAGCCGTTTCTACGTTCCAGTTCGAAGGGATCCCGTACAATCTGCTCATTGATCCCCAAGGGAAGGTCATTGCCACCGCGCTGCGTGGGCCGGAGCTGGAAAGCAAGCTGAAATCGGTGCTGAATTAGATTTCGCGGTCAGGGACCGCCAAATTGTAAAAGCCTCATAGTCTGACGATTATGAGGCTTTTTGCGCGTGCTGTGGTCCCGTCCAGGATCGAACTGGAATCCAGGGCTTCGGAGACCCTTATACTATCCATTGTACTACAGGACCAAAACCTCTCCACTGCCGGAACAACCAGCTCCCGGGAAAGGGACGGCAAAACTACTTAATAAAATTCGATTTTGGTTCAATTTTTCACTTCAATAGCCCATGCAGATTGGTGCTGAAGATCTTGACGGCGATAGCCAGGAGAATGACCCCGAAGAACTTCCGGATCGCGATCATCCCGGCGGCGCCGAGGATCCGTTCGATGTAGCCCATCGACTTCAGCACGATAAAAATGAACAGCAGGTTGATCAGGATGCCCAGGAGGACGACAACTGTGTCATAATTTGCTTTCAGGGACATGATCGTTGTAAGCGTTCCCGAACCGGCGATCAGCGGGAAGGCGATCGGGACGGCCACGCTGGCCCTCGCGTCAGGGTCGCTCTTGAAGAATTCGACCCCCAGCACCATCTCCAGCCCCAGGATAAAGATCACGATAGACCCGCCGACTGCAAACGAACGCTGGTCGACACCCAGCACTTTCAGAAATTGCTCGCCGCCAAAAAGGAAGAGGACCATTAGCGCACCCGAGATGAGTGTCGCCTTTACTTCGTTCAGGACACCGATTTTGTTTTTGAGCGCAGCCAGCAAAGGAATGCTGCCGACAATATCGATGACGGCAAACAGGGTGAAGCTCACCGTCACGAGCTGATTCAGATCGAAGTTCCATTTCATTGATAAAACGCTTTTGGCTTGTGCTGCTCGTTTTCAACCGGCGCCGGATTGCAAAGGACCTCATACTCCCATCGACCGCGAATCCCCTCTCCGCAAATCCCCTCTCCCCGAACGCCCTCTTCCCATCCATCGCCGGCTTCGAAGACCCGGATCACGCAGCCATAATGCAGCGAAAAGGCCTTGAAGCTGTCGATCAACGGAGTGCCGGTGATCCCCGAAAGGA
The DNA here is from genome assembly GCA_035570015.1 of Puia sp. Classification (GTDB taxonomy): domain Bacteria; phylum Bacteroidota; class Bacteroidia; order Chitinophagales; family Chitinophagaceae; genus Puia. The sequence continues at coordinate 7,750 of DATMLR010000051.1, read as the reverse complement.
TGCTCCGGATCACCCCGCCATGCGCGACAATGGCGATATCCCCGGGCGCGGGCTCGCGCGCGATGATCGTCTCCCAGCAGCGGGTCACCCTCTCGTGGAGGTCTACATAACTTTCTCCCCCGGGAATGCATACCCGCACAAAATCCGCCATCCAGGGACCGACCTCCTCCGGCGGCAGATCATCCCAGGCCCGCATCTCCCAGTCGCCGCAATGGATCTCCATCAGCGCGGCCGAAAGACGCAGCGGCCGGTCGGGGAAGAGCTCCTTCGCCAGCAGGGTACATCGCTTCAACGGGCTGCTGTATACCAATCCGATCGTACCGGGCAAGTGCTGCCGGATCACTTCCGCTTCCTGATGGAACGATCCCGTAACATCCAGGTCAGTCTGCCCATAGCACATTCCCCGGGCGACCGCCGGTGTTGTATGACGGATCAGATAGATCATACTCATCACTTAAAGATAACGCCAAAGAAGGATACAGCCCAGGTAAACGGTAATTTCCGTCACCTGCTGGATCGCGCCGAGACAATCACCGGTATACCCGCCGATCCACTTGAAGAACCATCGGTACATTCCATAGGTGACGACTAACGCCGGAACGATGACAAGAGGGAAACGCGGCGGCAGCAATAAAAAAGGCGCTACCCCCATCACGATCGCGACGATCAGACTCATCGCGGATATCGAAGGTCCCGCCAGCGGCCGGGCCTTGCTTTGATCGGGATCTGCGGCGTAGACACCCGTCTTCATCACCAGTACGGGCATAAGCGGGCTGACGCTGTGCGCGGCTACGACGGCGGGGATAAAGAAAGGCAATTCTTTCAGGAGAAGGAATTTCGTCGCGAGCATGGAGATCAGACCGATGGCGCCGTAAGCACCGACCCGGCTGTCCTTCATGATCATCAGGATCTTTTCTTTGGTCCAGCCGCCGCCCATCCCGTCACACACGTCGGCAAATCCATCTTCGTGGAAGCAGCCCGTCGTCAGCATCCCGGCAATCATCGACGCGGCGATCCCGATATCGACTGAAATGAAGCGGCTGAATAACCAGAATGCGAAGGAAGATATTCCGCCGACGATCCAGCCCACGGCCGGGAAATAACGCGGCGCCTCCCGCAGGTATTCGGGGCTGTGATCGGTCCACCGCGGGACCGGCAGCCTGGTCAGGAACATGACCGCGGTGAAAAAGATCCTTACCTCCTTTCTCATGCCTCACCCTTTTTACTGACGCCTGCCGATTCAAAAGAGGCCATTTCTTCGAGGAAATTGACTGCCGCCCGGACGAATGGAAACGCTAGAGCCGCTCCCGTGCCTTCACCCAACCGCATTCCCAGGTTTAGCAGCGGCTGCACGCCAAGCCATTCCAACATCGCGACGTGTCCCTTTTCGCCGCTGCAATGAGAAAAGATACAGTTGTCAAGGATCGCCGGGTTGGAAAGCCGGGCCAATAATAACGCCGCCGTACAGATGAAACCATCGACCAGGATGACCATCTTCTGCTCCGCGGCCTCCAGGTAAGCGCCGGTAAGCATAGCGATCTCGTATCCACCGACACACTGGAGGATCGTCGACGTATCGGGGCTTGCGTTTATGGTTGGTAGATGAAGGCCATATACCTGCTCCAAGGTCGTCTGCTTTTGTTTCAGCTGCTCGTCGTTGACGCCCGTCCCACGGCCCACGCATTCGGCAACCGGGATACCCATTACGAAGCTCATGATCAGGGAGGCCGATGAAGTATTGCCGATCCCCATTTCGCCGAAACCGATAGCATTACATCCCTGAGCAGCCAGTCCGGCGACCACTTCGCGGCCTGCTTCCACGGCCTTGAGCGCCTGGATGGCAGTCATGGCGGGCCCTTGCAGATAGTTACGCGTGCCCGGAGCGATCTTCTTTGACACGAGGCGGTCTTCAACTTCTACAGGATCAAAGTCATAATTGACGCCTGCATCTACCACGGTGAGGCCGAGCCCATTCTGGCGACTGAACACATTGATAGCCGCGCCGCCGCGAATAAAGTTGAGTACCATCTGCGCCGTTACCGCCTGGGGATAGGGGTTGACGAGACCGGTCGCTGCTATCCCGTGGTCGGCGGCAAAAACGACGATATGCGGGCGGTTCAGGACCGGATGGGTGGTGCCTTGCAGCAGGCCGATCTGAAGCGCGAGCTCTTCCAGCTGCCCCAGCGCTCCGGGCGGTTTGGTCTTATTGTCGATCCGGAGCTGAAGGGCTTGACGGACCTCTTGCGATTTCATGCGTATCATTTCGTTTTATGCGTATAATCGTCAACCCCTCCCGGAGCACCTTTGACCATCACTGGAATCCCGCTGACCATAAAGATAACTTCGTCGGCGATTGCCGCAATGTACTGGTTGATCCAGCCCTGCAGATCGGTGAACTTCCTCCCCGCTTCCGTATCGGCGTGCATTCCCATACCGAGCTCGTTCGTGATGATGATCAGCAGGGCATTCTTAAGGACCAGCCCGTCGATCTCCCGGCGGGAGGCAGCCAGACAAGCGTTGACGTCGGCATGGAAGTCAGAAAAGAAGTTGGTGATCCATAATGTAACGCAGTCGATCACGGCCACCTCCCCGTCCAGCGGAAGCCCGCTGAGATGTCGTTCCTCTTCGATCGACCGCCAGCGCTCATCCCGGTCCTGCTGATGGATCCGGATCCGATGTTTGAACTCGTCATCCCAGGCGCGCGCCGTAGCCACATAGATGGGGCGCCCGCTGTATTGCAGGGCCAATTCCTGCGCATGGCGGCTCTTGCCGCTACGGGCGCCGCCGGTAACCAAGATCAACCGTCGCCCCGGCGGTGACCATGACCGGGATGGAATTATAGCCATAAATGGTATAGAATTTTGTATTCAGGATATTCCGCGCTTCGGCGAACAACTTGAGCCAGCTGATCACCCGGTATTCCGCATAGCCGTTCAGGATAAAGAACGGCGCGAGCGTCACGTCCGGCAGCGGGTTGAAACTGGCGTCATAGCCCCCGATGTCATAGCGTTTGCTTTCGTAGTGACCGCTCAGGCTGACAAAAAGGCCACGGGATGGACTCACGCCCAGCGTGAGGTTGACCGTGTGCTCGGGTACCCGTAGCGCATAAGGATAGGTGGTATCATCGTAGGTCGTGTGGCTCTGCGTCGTCTCCCGCATCTTCAACCAGGTATAGTTCGCGGTCAGCGACCAGATCCGCGCAAACCTCGCCGAACCTTCCCATTCGACCCCACTCCCTTTTTCCTCATCGTAATTGTAATAGAGATTGGTGAAATAGTTATAGTCGATCCCGTCATGCGTCTTCCGGAGAAAATAAGTAGCGCGGGTATTGAATACCGGGTTGCTGTATTGAATGCCCACTTCCCCGGTCATTGATTTTTCCGGCAGGAGGCCCGGATCGCCGTAGGGCGAATAGAGCTGATAAAGGGTCGGGGCCTTGAAGGCGCTGGCGATGCTGCCGTAGATCTTCCAGCTCCCGCCGATCAGCCAGGCCGGGTTGAACGTGTAGGTGTAGTTGCTGCCGTAACGGGAGTCGGTGTTGAGCCGGCCGCCGAGCTCTACACTGAGCCCGGTGGGACCGTTATAGAGGAGGGAACTGTATATGGAGGACTGGCTGACGGAAGTATCTGAAAAGACCAGCGGATAACCGCCGGCGGAACCGTTCTCGTGCATGGATGCGTACCGGTAATCCGCTCCGTTCAGAAGCGTCAGACCGTATCCCAGGCTGCTGCTGGCGAAGATCTCAACGAATTGCGTGTTACCGTGATAGTTATCCGTATAATAGGATTGGCCGTACACGCTGTCTTCCAGCACGTGCGGGTTCGCGGCGCTATACCGGTAGTTGCCGGTGATGGTGGTGCCGGCCAGCTTGTAGGTAAATCCGCCGCCGGCTTGCAGGTTCTTGTCGTAATTGTTGTAATCCACGGCGGGGGAAAAGGCGCCGGCGTCGATGCCGCTGGTGTAATTGCTATACTGCAGGAATCCTTTTATCGTCAATGCGCCCACGGGATTCCAGGCCAGGTTACCGGCGAGGTTATCGCCGCGAAAGCCGTCGTTTGTGAACGGTACCGGCGAAGGGGTCTTGAGGCTATCGTGGGCGGTGGGGAAACCGGTGGAATGATCGTGGTTATAACGGATGTTGTAGGTCAGCTGATCCGCCAGCTTCCCGTAAACCTGGACATTGCCGTTATACGTCCCGTAGTCACCGCCGGAAGCGCTGGCCCTTAGGTTAAACGGTGTATTGACATCGGGTTTGACCGTGATAATATTGATGACCCCTGCGATCGCATCCGACCCGTACAGCGTCGATTGGGCGCCTTTGGAGATCTCGATCCGCTCGATCATGGTAACGGGGATCAGATTTGCGTCGTAACTATTGTCGAGCGCCGTCGGGTCGCTGACCGGGACGCCGTCAATGAGGACCAGCGCCCGCCCCGAACCAGCGCCCCGGATGAAAATGCTCTGGTTGGTACCGGGATCGTTCAATGAGCCGTTGACCGTGATACCCGCCTGTTCGCTCAACAACTCGCCCAGCGATTTGCCGACGCTCTTTTCGATCTGGTCGTGTGGGATGACGATAACGACCTTGCCGGTCTGACTTTGTTTGACGGGATACTTTGTGGCGGTTACGACGACCTCGTCGAGTTGTTTGCCGATGCTGTCACTAGTTGCCGGGGCTGTTTTAGTTTGCGCGAAAACGGAGACGCTGCCGGTGAACGGCAGCAACAGAAAGACCCAATGTTTGCTGATCATTACGGTTAATTTTGTGCTTTTCTCCCGAAAGCTGTTAATAAATTAAGTGATGAATCAGGCAGGTCTTCTGGCTTGTGTCTGACCTCCCTACCTTCCCATCCGCGGTGGCGGACAGTGGTCAAGAAGAGTGAAAGGTCATTTGGAAGGACACTTACAGCTACGGGGATAGCGCCGGATTTGCACCGGACTTCCCTTTTAATGACGATGGTGCGTCAACCAAATTCGGGGCGAAGATATTACTTCCGGGCTATTGCCTGTAATAATTTTTGGATGCTGTCGAATTCTCCGGTCTCTGCCCCGCGCTCCAGCAGCCAGACCGTGCGACCCTGACGCTCCTCCACCCGGATATGAAGAGCGGCGGCGGAAACCGGCTCGCGACCGGCACTCGCACTAGGCTCGCGACCGGCACTCGCACCCGGCTCGCGACCGGCGGCCGAAACCGGCTCGTAACCTGCCCGTTGCAACGCCCGCCGGGTCCAAACAAACGCTATCCCTTCCCCGGTCAGCCGGACCGGTTTGTCCTGCGGAGTATAAATGAGAAAATGGCCCGAAACTTTGTCAAAGGCAACGTCTTCTTCTGCGAACGCGGACTCGAGGCTGCCGTTAAGCACCAGGTCTTCCGGCGCTCCGCTGCGTAGCTGGCCGCCGGTCTGAAGCAGCCAGACCTCATCCGCGATCTGTAAGGCCAGGTCCAGCTCGTGCGTAGACACGAGGATCCCTTTATCCGTTTCCCTTGCCAACTGGTGGAGAAGCCGCATCAGGCGGATGCGGCTGGGAAGGTCGAGGTGAGCGGTCGGCTCATCCAGCATGAGGATCGGTGTGTCCTGCGCCAGGGCCCGCGCCAACATAACCTTTTGGCTCTGGCCATCGCTCAATGTATGAAGTTTCCGCTCCAGCAGCGGACCGATGCCGGTCGCCCGGATCGCCCATGCGATGCTGGCCTTATCGGCGGCGTTGAGCCCGCCCAGCCAGCCGGACCAGGGATATCGTCCCAGAGCTACGAGTGAACCGACGGTCAGGTTATTGCCCCGAACCCGGTCGGTCAGCACGAGGCTGATCTTGCGGGCCAGTTCCGCCGGCGTCCACCGCTCGACTCCGGAGATATGGATCGTTCCGCCCAGCGCGGGCTGAAGACCTGCCAGCGTGCGCAGCAGCGTCGATTTACCCGAACCGTTAGGGCCCAGCAGACAGACCAGCTGTCCCGGCTGAAGCCGCAGCTCGGGGAGGCCATCCGCTACGACGATCCGCTTCGCCCCGGAGCGGTAGCCCGTCCGAAGGTCGCGTGCGCTTAACAGGGAAGGGACCGTGTTCACCATGGATGGGCCGTTGTTTGACGTAACAGGAGTACAATGACGAGGGGCGCCCCCACCAAAGAGGTAATGACATTGATCGGCAGCACGGTTTGGCTGCCCGGCAGCTGGGCGAGCGTATCGCAGAGCAGCAGCAGGATTGTCCCGATCCCGCAGCAGGCGGGAATTAGGATGCGGTGACTGGACGTATTGAACAGAGATCGCGCAATATGCGGAACGGCGATCCCGATGAAACCGATGGGGCCGCAGAAGGCCGTAATGCCTCCTGCCATCAGGCTGGTGCTGCATATTATGATCGTGCGGGCGCTGCGCACGTTCAACCCCATACTGCGTGCATAGCTCTCGCCCAGCAGCAGCGCGTCCAGCATCTTGGAAGACAGAACGCAGACGATCAGCCCGACGAGTATGACTAAGGTGAGGATCGACAGCTGCGATCCGCTAACGCCGCCAAGGGACCCAAAAGTCCACAGGAGGTACTCCTTCACCTGTTCCGGGTTGCTGAAATATTGCCAGATGCTGACCAGCGCGAGGGTGAGACTGCCGATCATCAACCCGACGATCAGCATCATCACGTTGTCCCTTAACCGACGGGAAAGGATCAGCACGACCACCATGACGCCGCCTGCGCCGATACACGCTGCGGTGATGACCAGCCAACTGCCGGTAACGCCCAGCTCTTTGATTGCGTATAGGGTGGCCATGCTGCCGCCCGCAAGCATGACCGCGGCTACCCCCAGGCTGGCGCCGGCGGTGATACCCAGGATGGCGGGGTCCGCCAGCGGATTCCTGAACAAGGTCTGCATCTGCAGCCCACCGACGGAGAGCCCGCACCCGGCCAGTACAGCAGCACAGGCTTTGGGAAGCCGGATGCTTTTTACAATGAAATACCCGGTCGGGTCGGCGCCGGAAGGCGAAAAGAAAACCCGGAAGATGTCCTTAAGGGGAATATGGATCGTACCGGTCGAGAGGTCCAGCAGAAAAGCCAGCAGCAACAATAGCAGCAGTCCGGTCAGCCGGAACTTCGGAAAAGGATTCCCGGTCATTCGATTTGTTTATAATAGATCAGCGTATCCACGGGCAACGCGTCCGGATGCAAGATACGGATCAGATCGGCCAGCACCCATTGCGGGTTCTCAGCGCCGGTCTCCCAATAGTCGGAGGCCCCGGCATCATTGACCCGCCGGTTATAATTGTAGATGGCGTCGGTCCGGTAGGATCGGAAGGCAGCGAATCGCGTGTCCTGTGCGAGGATATCCTTCCGGGCACTCACGTCGCCCACGTCCAGCCAGTAGTCAGCCTTCAACGCCTCGGGAGCTACGGTCTCGAAAGCGAGCGCCAGGCTGCCCGTCCCTTTGGTGTCCGACCAATGATAGCTGGCGCCTGCGTCCCGCAGAAGCTGCGCCATATAGCTGTCCCCGGCCGGCATATACCAGGTCTCTTTGAACGGCATCCCGATGATGACGGAAGGTCGGATGGCGGCGGCTTTACCGATAGCCGCCAGTCGCTGGTAGGTCTCCACCACGCTGTCGAATTTTCGGTTGACCAGTTCTTCCTGGTCGGTCAGAGCGCCCATCAGCTTGACCCACTCGGCTTTGCCCAGCGGTGTCACCTCCAGCCAGTCCGCGTTGGGAAGTACGGGGATTCCTGCGTTGATCAGTGTCTTATACTCTCCGGAAGCGGCATCCGGA
>DATMLR010000050.1:0-3838 GCA_035570015.1 Puia sp. | reverse complement strand
AGAGGCCGCCGGCAAAACAAAGCAGCGCGATAAGTAAGGTATTGACCAGGAATTTTATCAGCATAATTGATTATTCATCGGAAGAGGGAGAAAAATGCAGCACCCACTGCACCTGTTTGTCCTTTTGATCTTCGGTCCCCATGACCCATACCGGCAAATATTTGCCAGTCGCCCACTTATCGACAAAGGTATCGTAATATCGACTGCCGGGGTTTCCGCTTTGCCCGCCGGGGTAAATGCCGTAGGCCTCCGTCTTGTCGGTCAGCTGGACGATCATCCGCCAGCTTGGCCCGTGGAACTGTTTTGCGGCATTTATGCAATTGGTTCCGCCGCCAATCCCGAGATGTGTCCGGCTCAACGCCGGCAGCCGAAGCAGATGCCGCGCCCAGGTATCCTTGAATTTGGCCCAGGGGAGCCTGCCCTGCTGCCCCGCCTGCGCCAGGTCCGGGATCGCCTGGCGGAAGGCCTCCGTGACGACCTGTTCCAACGTTTCCTTCACATCCTTCGTATTGATATTGTCGATGAACGACCAGGAGGAATCCCTGATCAGCGCTTCCAGCAACGTGCTTTGACTTGGCCGCTGCAAACGCAGCGAGCTCTTGCTGAATTCATCGTCAAAAATATCGTGGTCAAGATGGTTCCACCAGAGGTAAAAGATCGTCGGCCCCTGCTCATTCGGATCGTTACGGAATTTCCAGAACTTGTACGTATTCAGAACGGCTTTTTCCTCCGCATTCAACTTCGACTCATTAAGATGCTTCAGCAGGATCGGCTGCGCCATCTGTGCGAACACATCGAAGTTATCCGTCTGCATTTCCATCATGTCAGCCGTCGTAATAGAGTTCATCGCGTTTAGCTTGCGGTTTATAATGAGCCCGCGGTAGATGGGAAAGTTGCCGCTGAAGTAATACGGATAGGCCGTATCAGCCGGCTCCTGGTTGGCACTGCTCACGAATCCGCGATCGTCCCCCGAATCCAGCATCATATATGGGTTGCGGTCAGTGGGGATGTCATCCTGCCACATATAAGAGCTGTCTTCTCCCGGCATGACGAAAAGCCCCTGCCCTTTCCACCTGGCCGGGAACTGCCCCTGCTGCCAGATGGCGATCGTCCCCGCTTTGTCCGCAAAGGCAAAGTTCTGGCCCGGCGCTTTGAACGTCTTGATCGCTTCCCTGTAATCGGGATAGTTACGTGCCGACTGCAGATAATGGAAGGTCAGCAGTTCATCGGATGCATCGGCCGGTTTCCAGCGCACCGCATAGGACCGGGTCGAGCTGATATCGGAAAAACCCGTGAACGTCGGATCGAACATAACGGGGCCGAAGACCGTACTCACGACCGTATCATAGAAGGGATCGGCTCCCAGTATCTTGATCGTATCGACCCGCTGCGCCGTGACCGGCTGCCAGCGCCCGTTGAACCAATATTCCTGACGACTGTCATCCTTGAATTTGATCGAGTAGTAATCCCTGACATCCCGCTCGGAATTGGTGATCCCCCATGCGCAGCTGTCATTGAACCCGATGACCACAAATGGCGCTCCGGGGAAGGAAACGCCGCAAACGTTATATGCCGGCGTGTGTATCTGCATCTGGTACCAGATAGAAGGCATGTTCGTACTCAGATGCGGGTCGTTGCAGAGGATCGGCCGGCCGCTTAGCGTCTTCTTGCCACTGACAGCCCAGTTATTGCTCCCGTTATTCCTTTCCGACTGTAATTCCTCATCGGTGACGGTCACCGGATTGTTGAAGTATAAGGAGTCGGCCGTTGCCGGCATCTTTGGAAGCGGTCCCGGCGGCATGAACCGGGTCCCCCGCGGAATGATCGGATCAAGACTATCCGGGACAGCCGGATACAATTTGGCAAAATCCTCCCTGCTGAAAAAGCTCTTCGAGTTCGTCAGGTCAAAATCATTGTCCGCACCTGCCAGCTCGTAGGCCATATACTTTATAAAAAGCGCCGTTTTCAGATTGGTCCATTCCTCCGGCTGATAATCCAGCAGCTTATACTCCAGCGGCAGACCGCCCCTGTTGAGCTGCCGGATATACCTGTTAACTCCTGCGGTATAGGCATCGCAATCCTTCCGGACCGCACTGTCTTTTTCAATGGCGTCAAGTGCTGCCTCTGCCGCCGTGACCATCCCCAGCCGGCGCATGGACCGGTCGTACTTCACATAGGCGTTGTTCTCGCCCGGTCCGAGGAACTCGCTCAGCCGACCGGCCGCCGCGAAAGTCTGAAATTCCATTTGCCAAAGCCGGAACCGCGCATGCAGATAGCCCTGGATATAACAGGCGTCGGTCTCACTGGCCGCAAAAACATGCGGGATCAGGCTTGAATCAAAATACACCGTTCCCTTCCGCGCCAGCCCCGGCAGCGCAATATCCCCGGAAAAACTCGTCCCCACCGGTTCGGCATTCTGCCAGAAGCCTTCCTGCGGGCTCAGGAAAGCACCGAGCCGTGGCGTTTTTTTGAGACCTCCCCAGCGAACATTCAGGCAAAATACAAGTCCGGCAGTCAAAAGGAAAGAAAGCAGGAAAGGAACGATTCTCATGGGCTAAAAGTAGGAAAAATTACCACAAAATGGTATTGTTACTGTCTGTCCGGTAAAGCAACTTTGTACTGTAGGACAGAACGTACTCTTTACTTTAGTTCAGGTGGTTCAGGTAGATGATGAGCCGGTTCAGCGATGGGCCGGCTTTTTTCAGCGCCGCGACCTCCGCGGCATCCACGACACTATCTCAGCAGACTGGTCAGCAGATCGATCTCCGCGGCTGTATTGAAAGAATGGATCACGATTCGAAGCCGCTCGCTACCCCTGGGGACCGTCGGATACAGGATCGGCCGGATATCGAGTCCTGCCTGCTGCAACTGCTCCGCCAGCTTCCTGGTCGCCGCATTTCCGGGAACAATCACCACCTGGATCGGTGTAGGAGTGTCTAACCGCTGATAACCGATCGCCGCCTGCCGAAACCGGTCGATAAGCAGCCGCAGTTGCTCTCGCTCCGCCTGCATTGTCGGGAACAGCCGGTAGGCATCCCCGATGGCCCGGACGCTTGCTGGCGGCAGAGCGGTCGTGTAAATGAGCGGGCGGCAGAAATTGATCAAAAACCGGCGCAGCCGCTCACTGCCCAGCACGATTGCCCCATGACAGCCTACCGCTTTTCCGAACGTGTGGATACGCACCAAAATTTCTGTTTGCAGTCCCAGCGATTGCGCCAACCCCTCCCCTACTGGGCCGATCACTCCCGTCCCATGCGCTTCATCGAGGATACAATGCGCGCCATAGGCGTTGCATAACCTGGTTATCGCCTCCAGCGGCGCCAGGTCCCCATCCATCGAAAAGACCGACTCCGTGACGACAAAAACGCGTGAAGCACCGCTACAGACTGCTTTCAGCCGCCGCTCCAAATCCCCGACATCATTGTGGCTAAAGGAGAAAGATTGGGCAAATGACAGCCGGATCCCGTCTCGGATCGACGCATGGCTGAGCTGGTCATACAGGATCGTATCCCCGCGCTGCGGAATACAACTGAGCACACCCAGATTGGCGTCATAACCCGAATTGAACAGCAATCCCGCTTCCGCCTGGTGAAAACCGGCCAGTTCCCGCTCCGTCTCCTCAAGCAGCGGATAGTTGCCCGTCAGCAACCGGGAACCCGTGCTACCGTGCTCAAGCGAATTGGCCCCGAGCAGCCCGTTGGTCACAATCCCCAGATAGTCATTGGAACTGAAATCTATTTTTCCCTCAGAAAGCCTTAGCCGCCGCAACCCATCCTGCGCGCCCCGCTCATCCAACTTGTGCTCCAGAAAATCGTCCGGATAGTACTTTTGTTCGTCC
>DATMLR010000049.1:0-3821 GCA_035570015.1 Puia sp. | reverse complement strand
GCGGCGCGTTGGGGGGACCCGCGGGTCGCGGCGAGTGGGGGGGGTGGGGGGGACAACGAGGAGGGGGCGCTGGGCTTACCTTCTGGTGGCACTGGTGGCCATCAATTCGGCGGCGGCGTTCGTTCACTACCGGCTCGATCTGACGGCGGAGCGGCGCTATACCTTGAGTAAGCCGACGAAAACTATGCTTTCGAAATTGGATGATGACGTTCAGGTCGATCTCTATCTGGCAGGCGGCCTGAAAGCCGGTATCCGGCAGCTGGCCAAGAGCGCGCAGGAAGAGCTGCAGGACTTTAATGAATACTGCGGCGGCCGCATCCGTTTCCATGCCTTCGATCCGCTTGCAAAACTGGATGACTCGGCGAAGCAGGACTTCCTGGATTCGATATCGCGGATGGGGATCCAACCCAGGACCCAGGTGGCGCAGGAAGCAAAAGGGGAGGAACAGACCCAGCGGATCGTGATCCCGGGGGCAGTAATCCGATATCGCGACCGCAGCTACCCGGTCGACCTGCTGAAAGGCGTCCAGGTGCCGCAGCAAGGTCCGCAGGAGCAACTGTATACAAACGCCGAGACTTTATTGGAATACAAATTCGCCAGCGCGATCGACAAGATCACGAGCAAGGAGCGGCCGCTTATCGGGTACGTGATGGGGAACGGCGAGCCAATGGACTACAGGGTTTACGATCTGATCGAGGAGCTGCGCCACAATTACGCGTTCGGGGTCGTTGCGCTGGACAGTATCCCGCTGATCTCGCCGAAGTTCAATGCGATCGTGATCGTCAAGCCGACCCGGAAATTCACAGACCGGGAGAAACTGTCGCTTGATCAGTACCTCCTGCATGGGGGCCAGATCATCTGGGCGGTCAGCACGCTTTACGCCGAGCAGGACAGCCTGCAGTTGCAGCAGCAGACGATCGCGTATGACCGCGGATTGGAATTAGAGGACCTTTTCTTTAAATATGGCGTCCGGGTGAACCCGGACCTTGTGGAGGACATGAACTCGGCAAGGCTGACGATCGTGGTGGGGCCGGGAAGCGGGAAGCCGCAGACGGAATCCTTGCCCTGGCCTTATTATCCCCTGCTCAATGGGAGCCTGACAAACCCCATCAGTAAGAATCTCGACCCGGTGCTGGCAGAGTATGCCAATTCGATCGACACGGTAGAGGCTGATGGAGTGAAGAAGACGGTCCTTTTGCAAAGCTCCGCTAACGCCCACCAGGTGGGAACGCCGGCGATCATCACCTTCGAGATCCTGAAGTACAAAAACGACCGGGCTTATTTTAATCAATCGAATATCCCGGTGGCCATGCTGCTGGAGGGGAACTTCCATTCACTTTATGAGAACCGCCTGCCGCAGGCGTTGGCGGATAGTCTGGCGAATGTCTATGGTCAACCTTACGTGCCGGTTTCGTCAAAGCCCGGCCGGGTGATCGTCGTCGCGGACGGGGACCTCTTTATGAACGCGGTGACGGACCGTGGGCCGGCGCCGCTTGGATTCAGCCGGGATGACGGCTATCAGTTTGCCAACGATGAATTCATCAATAACTGCGTGGAGTACCTGTTGAATCCTTCCGGTATCCTCGAGACGCGCGCGAAGGACTATACGCTGCGGCTGCTTGATCCGGCGAAGGTCGAGACAGACCGGAGCTTCTGGCAGTTTATCAATATCGGGTTGCCGCTGATCCTTGTGGCCCTCGGCGGCTATTTGTACCAGCTCCTCCGCAGAAGGAAATATGCGGTATCTTTGGCAGGATAATTACCGGCATGGACCGATCGACTGTTTCGTATCTTACTTTTGGCATTGTTCTGATCCTGGCTGTTGTTTTTGACCTCGGGCTGCTGAGTAGGAAGGGAACGACAATTTCCATTAAACAAGCGCTGTTGCTGACACTGTTCTGGGTGTCGCTGGGTATGCTCTTCTTTGTCTTTCTTTGGTTGGAGGAAGGCCATAAGACCGCGCTCGAGTATCTGTCCGCCTATGTGATGGAGTGGAGCCTGAGCGTGGACAATATTTTCGTCTTTATTCTCATCTTTACCTTTTTTGGCGTGAAGCCAGCGCATTATGCGCGGGTGCTGCTGATTGGTATCCTCGTCGCGATCTTCCTGAGGATCATCTTTATTACCGCGGGGATCGTCCTGGTCAATGAGGCGCATTGGGTACTCTATATCGGCGGGGTGATACTGATCGTCAGCGGCGGGCGGCTTTTTATCACCCGGCATGACGAAGAGCCGGATATCGAGAAGGACCCGATCTATCGGCTTCTGCGTCGCTTTCTGCCGTTGACCAAGGAGGATGGCGGCGGTAAGTTCGTCGTGGTCCGGGATGGCCGGAAACGCTACACGAGTCTTTTTGTAGTGGTCGTGCTGCTGGCGACGACGGATGTCGTTTTCGCGGTGGACTCGATCCCGGCGGTGTTCGGGATCACGCAGAAGATGATTGTTATTTTCACTTCGAATATCTTCGCGGTGCTGGGATTGAGGTCACTCTTCTTCCTGTTACGGGGGGCGGTGGACCGGTTCCGGCATTTGCAACAGGGGATCGCCGTGGTGCTGATCTTTGTCGGGCTGAAGATGTTGGTTGAATACTTCCATGTCGATCTGCCGATCTATGTCTCACTCGGGGTGATCCTACTGTGTATCCTGACGTCGATCCTTTATTCGTTATATACCGCGCCCAAAAAAGCCTCATGAGTTACCCCATCCGAAATATTGCATCGATCCTGGATGGCGAGTTCCTGCATTTCCGCGGGGACGACCCGATCGAACATCTGCTGCTGGATAGCCGGCGGCTGATCTTCCCGGCGACGTCTTTGTTTTTTGCGTTGCGCGGGCCGCGACGGGATGGCGGATCGTATATCAAGGAATTATATCGGCGTGGGGTGCGAAATTTCGTGGTCATGGATGGGGTGGAGATCGGGCAGATTCCGGATGCGAATATCATCCGGGTGACCGACACGCTTGCGGCGCTCCAACGGCTTGCGGCTTTCCATCGCGCGCAATTTTCGTTTCCGGTGATCGCGATTACGGGCAGTAACGGTAAGACGATCGTGAAAGAATGGTTGAACGAGCTTTTGGAAGCGGATTATTCGATCGTCCGCAGCCCAAAAAGTTACAATTCGCAGACGGGAGTTCCCCTTAGCGTCTGGCAGATGGAGGGGGTGCACCAGCTGGGAATTTTTGAGGCAGGGATCTCGCGGCGGGGGGAGATGGAAAGGTTGGAGGCGATCCTCAAGCCGACGATCGGCATCTTTACCAATATCGGAGAGGCGCATAGTGAGGGGTTTTCGGGTTTGGCGGAGAAGGCGGCGGAGAAACTGAAATTGTTTGATGGGGCGGAGGTGCTTATCTATTGCGGCGATCAGCGGGAGACTTCCGAGGCAATATTGAAATGGAAAGCGGAACGCGCGAAGACCGGGCAGGATATTCCGGATATCATTTCCTGGGGACGGGAACAGGGGAATTCGATTTGGCTCCATACGGTTGATCAGTTGGAGGGAGCGACGAAAGTTGGATTTAGTTTTGGCGGCATTGAAGGCGAACTGGATCTTCCCTTCACCGAGCATGCGTCGGTTGAGAATGCGATGCACTGCGTCGCTACCTGTCTGTGGCTGAAGCTGCCGGTGGATAAGATCGCCGCGCGTGTGCAGCAGTTGGCGCCGATCGCGATGCGGCTCGAACTGAAAAGCGGGATCAATCACTGTTCCATCATTAATGACAGCTATAGCGCGGACCTAAGTTCGCTGGGAATTGCGCTCGACTTTCTCGCTCAGCAGCAACAGAACGGCCGACGCAGTGTGATCCTGTCCGATATTCTCGAA
>DATMLR010000048.1:0-6672 GCA_035570015.1 Puia sp. | reverse complement strand
GTACTTTTGACCCGCTGGTCCTACGGAGCTAAAGAGCTCGCCTGGCTGAAAGCGCACCGCGACGAGCTGACCGAGAAAGCAAAAAAAGTGGAGGCGCAGAATATCGATCCCGAACTCGAATACGAGATCGAACAGGCGCATAAAGAACACAACGAGATAAAGGAACGACGGGCGAATGGCTCCTAAACCGGGCTCCAGCAGGAAAAACACTTCTCAGGATGATCGCGAACACCTTTATCAAGCGCCCCGTCACTGCTATCGTCATCTCATTGATACTGGTCATTTCCGGTCTCATTTCAATGTTTAACACCGCCGTGGATCAGTATCCGAACATCTCCCCTCCCAGTGTGCAGGTAAGAGGCAATTATACCGGCGCAGACGCACAGACGGTAGAGCAAACCGTTGCGATCCCGATTGAAGAACAGGTGAACGGCACCCCCGGGATGGAGTATATGCAGAGTACCAGCAGCAGTACCGGCGGCGTGGGAATCCAGGTGACGTTCGGCATTGGGACCAATGCCTATGTCTCCGCGCTCAACGTGCAAAACCGGGTGGGAATTGCCCAGCCCCTGCTTCCGGCTGTGGTTAGCAAGCTGGGGCTGACCGTGCGGGCCAGTAATCCGGACCAGTTGATGCTGGTAGCCGTCTATTCGCCGAATGGAACCCACAACATAACCTTTCTCGACAATTATACAGACATATTTATCCAGGAGGCAATCCTAAGAGTCCCGGGTGTTGGGGACATCCAGGCCTGGGGGGACGAGTTCGCCATGCGGATCTGGATGAACCCGCAAAAAATGGCCTCCTACCAAATCACTCCTTCCGATGTGCAAAGTGCGCTAAATTTCCAAAATGTCTATGTGGCTGCCGGAACCGTTGGCGCTCCGCCGCAGGTGTCCGCTCAAGCGCATGAGTACAGCATCGTCGTGAATGGGATCCTGAATAAGGCGGAGGATTACGAAAACATCGTCATAAAGACAAACCCGGGTACGGGCCAAATGGTCTACCTGAAAGATATCGCGCGGATAGAGCTTGGGAAATTTACCTTTTCGAGCAATGACTTTGTGGACGGGAAACACTGCTCATTTTTGATGATCTACCAGACACCCGGCAGCAACGCTTTGAAAACAGCCGACGGAGTGTATGCCAAACTTGCCGAACTGAAGAAGACCTTCCCCACCGACGTGGATTACGCCGTGCCGTTCGAGGCCATCACGATCATCCGGGTTTCGATGGAGGAGGTGTTAAAGACCCTGGTCCAGGCGCTGGCGCTGGTTGCCTTTGTTGTCTTCCTGTTTCTGCAGAACTGGCGGGCGACGCTTATTCCGATTTTTGCTATACCGGTGTCGCTCATGGGGGCGTTTTGTTTTTTTATTCCCCTCGGATTCACGATCAACACCCTGACCATGTTCGGGTTTGTGCTGGCTATCGGGATCGTGGTCGACGATGCCATCATCGTGGTAGAAGCAGTGCAGCATTTTATCGATGAGCAGCATATGTCTGCTAAGGAGGCGACATATCGTGCGATGAAAGAGATCTCGGCACCTGTCGTGGCGATTGCGCTTATCCTGGCTGCGGTGTTTGTCCCGGTAGGGTTTATTCCCGGGATTGTCGGCCGGCTGTATCAGCAATTCGCGATTACGATCGCCATTTCCGTTATTCTGTCGGCCTTTGTTGCCTTGTCCCTGACACCGGCGCTTTGTACGCTGTTATTGAAGCCGCACGATCCGAAGCAGAAAAAAAATTGGCTGGACCGGGCTTTTGCCTGGTTTAATATGGGATTCGAGCGATTCATTTCCGGGTATTCCCAAGGGGTCAAGCGCAGCATCCGGTACTCGTGGTGTATCATCCTGCTCCTGCTGGGAATTTGTACAGGAGCGTATTTTCTGTTCAAGGCAAAACCATCGGGTTTTGTGCCAATGGAAGATGGAGGCAGGTTGTTCATCGGTTTTCAATTGGCCGATGCCAGCTCGACCACGGAAACGGTAAAGGTAATGGAGAAGATGATTGCGGTCGTGAATTCGACACCCGGCATTCTTCACTATTCCGCATTTTCGGGGTTTAATATCCTAAGTCGTGGTAATACGTCAAATGGAGGGTCTTTTTTTATCATGCTGAAGCCCTGGTCCGAGCGTAAGACACCCGAGACCCAGTGGCCCGGGATTAAAGACGTACTGGATAGCGGGATTGCCGCGGCCGGTATAAAAAATGCCACGGTGGTCGTTATCCAGCCGCCGCCGATCCGGGGGATCGGCATTGCGGCAGGTTTCGCTTTACAGATCGAACAAGAAAGTTCGACGGACGATATCTATGCTTTTGAGAAGACGGTACAACGATTCGTGGAGGAAGCGAAGAAGAATCCGTCCACCTCCACGGCATTCTGCTATTTTTCCGCGCACACGCCGTCCTATGATCTTTCGGTCGACCGGGAGAAGTGCCAGAAGCTGGGCGTGGATATTTCACAAGTCTTCTCGACCATGCAGGCCTTTATGGGCAGCCTGTTCACCAATAATTTTACCCTTTACAACCGGACCTACCACGTTGTCATCCAGGCGGACACGGATTACAGGGCGATGATCGAAGACATGAATAAATACTATGTGCGGAACGAGCGGGATTCGATGGTGCCGTTGAGCACACTGATCAGCTACAAGTCGTCGGTAGCTCCGCCCCTGATCACCCATTTCAATATTTTCCGATCGGCGGAGGTAGACGGATCTATCCCGCCCGGATATAGCAGCGGGCAAAGTATTGCGGATTTGCGGAAATTGGCAGCGAGGTACCTGCCCAGGGGGTATACCTACGATTTCTCCGGACTTAGTTACGAGGAGATCAAGGCAGGGTCTATGACCGTGTACATTTTTACTTTTTGCATCGTTTTTGTCTTTCTTTTCCTGGCGGCCCTGTATGAAAGCTGGTCGGTGCCGTTTGCCGTGATGCTGGCCGTTCCGATCAGTGCTTTCGGGGCGATTGTGGCGCTGACCTTGGCACCCACGCTGACAAATAATGTCTATGCGCAAATCGGGCTGATTACGTTGATCGGGCTTTCGGCAAAAAACGCCATCCTGATCGTCGAGTTTGCAAAGATTCGCGTAGACCGCGGAGAGGACCTGATCGCCTCCACGCTTGACGCCGTCCGGCTTCGGATCCGGCCCATCATCATGACATCCCTGTCTTTTATCTTCGGCGTAATGCCGCTGGTGCTGGCCAGCGGAGCGGGCGGCGCTTCACGGAATACGATCGGCGTGACCGTTCTCGGCGGAATGATTGCATCCTCGACGATATCCATTTTTGTAGTTCCGGTGCTATACGTATTACTCACCCGCTGGTCCTATGGCGCGAAGGAACTGGCCTGGCTGAAGGGACACCACGGAGAGCTCGCGGAGAAGGCCAAGCGGGTCGAGTCGCAGACCATCGATCCGGAATTGGAATACGAGATCGAGCTGGCCCATAAGGAACATATGGAGTTTACTCGCCGCGCGCGATGACAAATTCTCCGGGTACGGCATACCCGCTGTCCCGGCGGTAGGGCGCGATCGAGGCGAGGTAGTCGGCATGGACGATATCTTTTACTTCATTGCTGAACTTATAATAGGCTAGCGCAACAGGGCCGCCCTCAAATGCCGCGCCCAGTGCTTCACGGTCGTCCTGGTAGACCAGCAAGGTATCGATGTGGCTGATCGTGATGTTTTCAAAGCCTGCGGCCCGGAACGTCAGCTCGAGCATGTCGGGTCGGCCGAGCTGAAAGAACATCGGGCATACTTCGGAGGCTACGTTGCGATCGACGATCTCAAAAAGGTCCGCCCACCCACAGCTCTCCCGCGGGCCCCATACCGAACAGACTGCCCGGCCGCCCGGCCGCAGCGCGCGATGCATTTCGAAAAGCGCCTTGCGCGGGTCAGGCATATACATCAATCCAAGCGAGCAGAGTGCGACGTCAAAGCTGCTGTCTTGTACCTGCAGGTCTTCGGCATCCATCCATTGAAACGCGGCGTTTGAAATACGATTTTCAGCGGCGATGGCTGTTGCCTTTTCTACCATTCGCTCCGAGATGTCGGTGCCGAGTACGCTGCCCGCGGGTCCAATTATATCCGCGGCTTCAAAACTGACCAGACCCGTACCGCAGGCAATGTCCAGCACGGTCTCGCCGGCCTTTAAGGCGGCCATTTCCATGAGCCGTTCGCGGGCAGGTCTTAACTGCTCCTGCCAGAATTCCTCATAGCATCCGGAGGCTTTGTCCCAGCCGTAGCGTTGTACTCTTCGTTGAAGTCGGGCATCCATTTACATGTGTTGTTGCTTCGTTATATTCACCTGTCGGCGGCAGGTTTGCGCGCGGCGGAAGACGTCGAGATAGGGGCTATGCCGGTCGGCTTCATCGAGCATTTGCATGATCGCTTCTTCAGACGCATCGCTGTCGATCGTCACGGAATAGCGGACTTCGAGGTAGCCCGGCGGAACATCGGCGGCGGCGGTTCCCAATAAGGCCCCGTCATCGGAGTCTGCCTGGATCTCCACCTCCAGGCTTTCAATGGGGATGTTCAGGGCAGCGGCTTTCATCATATAGCCGATGGCGAGGCAGCTGCCCAGCGCCGCTCTTCCGAAGACTCCGGGAGTAGGTCCCGCGGCTTCGCCGCCGACCTGCTTGGGCATATCGGCGATGAAGGTGTAATCCCCTTCCTTAACCTCGCAGGTGAGCCCATTCACAATCTTTGTCGTCGAGACATTTGTAGCGTAACCGAATTCGGGACGGTGTCGCAGCGCGGCGCAAACCCGCGTTATGGCAGCGTTTATTTTTTCATTTGGAAACATGGGATTCCTTTCACCAAATATACTATTCTGTTCGCAAACTGTTCACCGGGTTGGCGACCGCGGCGCGGAAAGCCAGGACACTGACCGTCACCAGCGCGATTCCCATGGCCAGGACACCGGCGGCAGCGAATACCCACCAGCTTATCGGGATCCGATACGCATAGTCTTCGAGCCAGCGATGGATGGCGTACCAGGCGAGCGGCCAGGCGATGAGGTTGGCCCAGATCACCAACCACATGAAATGCCGGGAGAGGAGCGCGACGATGCTGCGAACGGATGCGCCCATGACCTTCCTGATCCCGATCTCCTTGATCCTTTTTTCCGCGGAATAGCTGGCGAGGCCAAAGAGGCCAAGACAGGAAATAAAGATGGCAAGAATGGCCAGAATGCTAACCATCGTCGTCACCTGCCGGTCGGCGCGGTAGACCTCCATGAAATGATCGTCGAGGAATTGGTATTCGAACGGATGATCCGGAAAGATGCTTTTCCAGGTATTTCCGATAAAGGCCAGCGCTGCAGACGCCCTGGCCCCGTCGATCTTTACCGACACAGTGCCGAAGCCGCATTGCGGGCAGTTAAATATGAACATCGTCTCGATCCGGCTGTGGAGCGAATTAAAATTGAAGTCCTTTGCGATCCCCACGATATATCCGGCAGAGTCGAACCCGAAATGTTTGTGGATCAGCCAGGACATGGGCCTGGTAGGGGCATCTTTCAACAATTCGCGGGCCAGCGCTTCGTTGATGATATACTCGCGCCCCCCGGCAGACTTTTCATTTGAAAAATTGCTGCCCTGGATTACGGCGATGTGATACAGCCGCAGATAATCGGGGTCGACGATCAGGCGGGTCGAGGTCAGGTTGCGAAGCGGCCCGTCGCCTTTGAATTCGATCCCCGACTGGTCAAGATGGCTGCCCAGCTGATCTTGCGCGCCGGTGACGCCCGATACGAGGGAACTGGTGGAAAGCTCCTTTTTAAGCAGGTCGAATTTCCCTGAGG
The DNA here is from genome assembly GCA_035570015.1 of Puia sp. Taxonomy (GTDB): domain Bacteria; phylum Bacteroidota; class Bacteroidia; order Chitinophagales; family Chitinophagaceae; genus Puia. The sequence goes on along the minus strand of DATMLR010000048.1, from coordinate 864 downwards.
TTACATCGTCCAGCGGGATGTTCACGACCTGGTCACGGACAAAACCGGGATCTTTGTCCTGCATATACCTCAGCTGGCGATAGACGAAGATTGTGGCGACAATAAGGAAAATGGCGCTGGTGAACTGGCCGACCACGAGGAAATTTCGAAGCGCGCCTTTATCTTTTCCGATCTGCGGAAGCCCCTTGAGCACTTTGACCGGCCGGAAGGAAGAAAGGTAGGCGGCGGGATAGAGCCCGGAGAGGATCCCCAGCAGGATGACGCCGCCGAGGATGCTCCCGATATATGCTGGGTTCTGAAAGAGGATGACCTGAAGGTGCCTTCCGCTAAGGCTGTTGACCCAGGGAATGGCAAGCGCGACCACTCCTGATGCCAGGATCAGCGCCAAGAGGGAAAGCAGCACCGTTTCGCTGAGGAATTGCACGCCCAACTGGAACCGCAAGGCGCCGATCGATTTACGGATGCCCACTTCCCGGGCCCGTTCAGCCGATCGCGCGGTGGACAGGTTCATGAAGTTGATACAGGCAATGAGCAAAACGATCAGGGCGATCGCGAGAAAGATGCGGGTGTAGTTGCGGTCGAATTTCAGATAGTTGATATAATCGAGGCCAATGTCGGCGGCGCCGGCGTGGACATCGGTAAAGGGGAGTAGGAAAAGCTCGTAATATTTCCAGCCGTCTTCATTGCCTGCTGCGGTCATGTGGCGCTTCAGATAGGCGGGGAATTTTCGTTCGAGCGCGACCGGATCGGTATGCGGCGCCAGTTCCAGGTATGTGTTGAGCCAGTTGCCGCCCCATAAATTCATCCAATCCTTTTTGATCTGGGTATTGAAGGAAAAGAGCGCGTCGAATTGCAGCTGCGAGT
>DATMLR010000047.1:0-3493 GCA_035570015.1 Puia sp. | reverse complement strand
ACCGTTGCTGATAGTATTGTAGTAGAGGCTGATGGCGCCGGATTCAAGAACGGGAAGGAAGAGATAATTCTTTTTACCCGGTAGCATTACCCTTCTGTTCAGGGTCCTTTTGGAAATGGAACACCAGTATTCGACCGATCGGATGTCGACGCGATAACTGCTGTCTTCCGTTTCGAGTTTAGAAGGTTTGCCGAAGCTAAATTTTAAATCGCCAAAGATCGTATCATGCGTCAGGGTAATGATAAAGTCCTTCCATTGGGCGCTTGCGGGGATGGTGCAGGCAAGGATCAGGATGGCAGTCAGGGGAGCTCGCAGGGATGTTCGAATGGTCGGCATGGGAGGAGGTAATTTTAAGTTCCTACGGGGGCCGTTTGCTTCTTCTCGCGGCTGAGAACGCGATAGATGATAATAGTACTCATCAGCATACAAACCGCACCAATCAGGAAATGCATGCCGGGGAAATAGAAGGGCGCCTTATCGCTGGTGAAGTAGTTAAAAGTAGCAGCCATCATGATCGGGCCAATGATGTTCGTCACGCTCATCAGGCTGGTCAGGGCGCCTTGCAGTTCGCCCTGGTGATTGGGTTGGACGTGGCCGGAGATGACGGCCTGTAACGAGGGCCCGGCGATGCCGCCGAGGCAGTAGGGGACGAGGAAGGCAAACATCATCCAGCTTTGGCTGGCAAAAGCGAAAAGGACGAGCCCTATCGTATAGAAGGACATACCGAGATAAATGCTCCTTTCATTTCCGAGCCTGGGGTTGACGACGCGGGTCAGTCCGGCTTGTACTCCGCCGATCAGAACGCCGACGACGGTGAGTGAAAGTCCGACCATTCCGTTTGTCCAGTGGAATCGATATTGGGTGAAGAAGTTCCACTGCGACTGGACTGCCTGTGCAGCCAGATAGATCAGGAAGAAGCTGAAAGCCAAATTACCGATCTCCGGATGTCGCGTCAAAAATTTGAATGCACCAAAGGGATTGGCTCGTTTCCATTCAAAGGGGCGGCGGTTCTCTTTGGGTAGAGACTCGGGCAGATAGAAATATCCGAACAGGCAGTTGAGCAGGCAGAGCCCGGCTGCGGCATAAAAGGGTGCGCGGATGCCCCAGATCGCCAGGAGACCGCCAAGTGCGGGCCCGAGGACAAAGCCCAGACCGAAAGCGGCGCCGATCATCCCGAAATTTTTGGCTCTTTCGGCCGGGTCGGGGCTGATATCGGCGATATAGGCAGTAGCCGTGGTAAAGCTGGCGCCGGTAATGCCCGCGATGACGCGACCGATAAACAGCCAGCCGTAGGCTGGGGCCAAAGCGAGGAAGATGTAGTCGATTCCAAAGCCGAACAACGAACTTAACAATACAGGGCGACGGCCATACCGGTCACTCAGATTGCCGATCACCGGTGAGAAGAGGAATTGAGCAGCGGCGAAGGCGAAAAGCAGGTAACCGCCATAGAGGCTCGCTTTGTTGAAGGGTATGCCTTTGAGGGAGGAGATCAGGCTGGGCATCACAGGAATGATCAACGAAAATCCCATTACATCGATGAACAGTGTGATGAAGATTAAACTCATCGCCGCCTTCCTGGATGATTGCATAAGTTTGCTTTTAAATATTGCATCCGTTGATTGCTGTATTGACAAACTTACACCAATTATTTTGGTCATGGATAAGGTAAATCGGGGAATGGATACGATGAATCGGGTAAAGGCGGAGTGGGAGTTGTTGAATGACGGTGAAATCCTGGTGGTGGGTAATAGCTTGTTACAGCCGGTACTTTCGGCGGGCCGGCAGGCCATGCTGAAGGTGCCATTGAATAAGGAAGAGCAGCGTGGTTTCCGGCTGCTGGCCTGTTGGGATGGAAGTGCGGCGGTGAACGTATTCCGGTATGATGCGCATGCGCTCCTGATGGAGCGGGCGATTGGAGAGCGGTCGCTGAAGCATATGGTCTTTTCAGGGCGGGAGGAAGAAGCAAACCGGATCATCTGTGCCGTAGTCAAACGGCTGCATGCGAATGTTTGCCCGATCCTGGCGGACTTAGTCCCCTTGCCGGTCTGGTTTCGTTCCCTCGAATCGGCGGCAGGGCGGGAGGGTGGATTTTTCGTGCGGGGGGTAGCTGTAGCTAAGGAACTGCTGGCTGCACCGCGTGATCCGGTGGCCTTACATGGGGACATCCATTATGGGAATATTCTCGATGGCGGTCCGAGGGGATGGCTGGTGATCGATCCGAAGGGGTTAGCGGGTGAAAGGGGGTTTGACTTTGCGAATATCTTTTGTAATCCCGATCTTACCGTAGCGGGATCGCCGGAGCGGCTGCCGAAGCAGGCGCCGCTGATAGCGGAGTGGGCGCGAATCGAGGTGCAGCGGCTGTTGCGGTGGATCATTGCGTGGGCAGCGTTAATGGCATCATGGATGCTGGAGGACGGGATAGACCCGGTGTTGCCGATAACGGTGGGGGAGATAGCGGAGAAGGAGCTGGATCAAACATTCATCCCGCCGGACGCTTCAATTCGCTGACCGTTGACCCAACGCGCATCTTCGGTACAGAGGAAGGCGACTACGCCGCCGATATCTTCGGCTACGCCAGGGCGACCGAGGGCGGTGATGCCGGAGATGAACTTTTGGAGCTCCTGGTCGTTGCGGAGGTGGCCGCCACCAAAATCGGTCATGATAGCGCCGGGAGCGACCACGTTGGCGCGGATGCCTCTTGAACCGAGCTCTTTGGCAAGATAGCGGGTAAATGTCTCCACTGCGCTCTTCATTGAAGCGTACACGGATGAGCGCGGAACGGTAGTTCGGGTCAGGCCGGAGGAAATATTGACAATCCCGCCGCCGTCGTTCATAAGCGGAAGAAGTTTCTGCGTTAAGAAATAGACACCCTTAAAGTGCACGTTCAACAGGTCATCGAAGAACGCCTCTGTGACTTCAGGGATGGGGCAATAGCCAGCTTGTCCGGCGTTATTAATCAGGTAATCGATACGATCGGCGCCAAAGCGTTCGGTCAGGATGGCTGAGAGGCGATCGGCGAAGGTTCCGAAGTTCCGGATCTCGCCCGTGTCGAGCTGGAGCGCTGCGGCTTTTCGGCCGGCAGCTTCGATCTGCGCCACCACACGCTGCGCATCGTCCGCCCGGTTGTTGTATGTGAGGATAACGTCCAGGCCTTTTTCAGCCAGTCTTAAAGCCATGTCTTTGCCCAGTCCGCGGCTGCCGCCGGTTACGAGGGCGATCTTAGTTGTGTTCATCTTATTTACCTTTTTGACGCCACAAAGTTAGGATGGATTCCGCAGATCTCCCTGCCAAGCCGCGCGCTGGCTTCTACGAGGACTTCGAAGTCCTTGCGGGGGGGTCGAGGCTTTGTTCGGCGGAGGTTGCGCGGTCGGATCTGTCGGGGGGACATGGATCGATACGGCATTCCATCTTGATGTCGCAGCGGAAATCGGAATAGTGCCCTTTTTCGAGGAGCGTTTCCTTAAAACCGAGTTTTCGATAGAGATGGAGGGCC
>DATMLR010000046.1:0-2581 GCA_035570015.1 Puia sp. | reverse complement strand
GTCGCGTGCACCAGGATATTGGCCGGATAGCGGACCTGCAGCGATCGCATTGTAGATTTTCAGCTTGGCGTACCAGGCATCCCCATTCTTCTGATTCTTTTCAACGGCCAATACCTTGTCGATCTCCGATTTAGCGTCGGGCAGTTTACCGGCCTTTAGGAAATCATTCGCCTTGTCCAGGTTTTGTGCAAACAGGCCCATGCCAGCGAAGGCAAGGAATCCAGTAAGGACGAGTCTTCTCATTGTTTGAATGTTTATTTATAGTTGTACAATGTTTTTCAACCCGCTGCTTCCGCATCCATCCCCTCATTCACTCCACCGTTTTCCGGGCCGGGTTCCGGCATTGGTCCATGCCCGTTCCCATTTCCGTTCGTCTCCGACCCGTTGGTCTCTCCCTCCAGTTTATCCAGTTTGGTAATCGCAGCAATCTCGTCGTTCTCATCAAGCCGGATCAGTTTGACGCCCTGTGTGGCGCGCCCCTGCTCACTGATCCCTTTCACCGGCATCCGGATCGTAACGCCGCTCTTACAGGTGATCATCAGGTCTTCCGATTCGGTGACGTCTAAAATGCCCACCAATTTACCGGTTTTCTCGGTTACGTTGATCGTTTTTACCCCTTTTCCTCCCCGATTGGTAATCCGGTACTCATCGATCGGGGTCCGTTTGCCATATCCTTTTTCGCTGACCACCAATACCGTACGGGATTTATCTTCTTTATTTACGCAAATCAGTCCAATCACCTCATCGGCCATATCCTCCACTTCAATGCCAGCCACCCCAATGGCCCCTCTGCCGGTCGGCCGCACCTTCACCTCCCCAAACCGGATCGCCCGACCGCTCTTCACCGCCATCAGGATCTCCGAATTGCCGTCCGTCAGCTTGGCTTCCAGCAGTTGGTCGCCTTCGACGATCGTGATCGCATTGACCCCCGTCTGCCGTGGCCGGCTGAAATCATCCAGGGAGGTCTTCTTGATAATTCCCTGCGTGGTGCACAGCACGATCGAATGGGTTTGGACAAACTCCTCGTTCTTCAGGTCCTGGACATCCAATATCGCGCGGACCTTGTCGTCAGGCGGAATATTGATCAGGTTCTGGATCGCCCGGCCCTTGCTGCCCTTTTCGCCGTCGGGGATCTCATAGACATTCAACCAATAGCAACGCCCCTTTTCCGTAAAGAACAACATCGTATGATGCGTGGAAGCTACAAACAAATGCTCGATATAATCCTCTTCCCTCGTCCGGCCGCCCATTGCGCCGCGGCCCCCCCGGCGCTGCTGGCGATATTCAGTGGCCGATGTCCGTTTGATATACCCGTTGTGCGAGATCGTGATCACTACGTCTTCTTCCCGGATCAGGTCCTTGATGCTGACTTCATTGTCCAAATATGTGATTTCGGTCTTCCGCTTGTCACCAAACTTGTCTTTGATTTCCTGGAGTTCCTTGCGAATGACATCGAACCGCTTGCCTTCATCTGCCAGCAATTCGGTCAGAAAAGTAATAAGCCGCATCAATTCATCATAATCTTCCTTGATCTTCTCGCGTTCCATGCCCGTGAGCCGCTGCAGCCGCAGCTCCAGGATCGCCTTCGCCTGGAGCTCATCGAGACCCCACCCCGCATTGATCAGGTTCTCCTTTGCCGTCTCCGGGGTATTGCTGCTTCGGATCAGCGCGATCACTTCATCGAGGTGGTCCAGTGCGATCAGGTACCCTTGCAGGATATGCGCCTTCTTCTGCGCTTCCCGCAGCTCAAATTGGGTCCGACGGATGACCACTTCCATCCGAAAGTCCACGAATTCCGAGATGAGCTCCCGGATATTGAGGGTCCGGGGCCTCCCCTTGACCAGAGCCACATTATTGATCCCATAGGAGGTCTGAAGCTCCGTATGTTTATAGAGCTGATTGATGACCACGTTAGCTACCGCATCCCGCTTGAGGTCGATGACGATCCGGGTTCCCTCCCGTTTGTTCGATTCGTTATTGAGATGGGCGATCCCTTCAATGATCTTTTCATTCACCAGCTGCCCGATCCGGTCGCAGAGCGCATCCCGGTTGACCTGGTACGGCACTTCGGTAACGATGACCTGCTCCCGGCCGCTCGTCTTGGTGTCGACATGAAGCTTGGCCCGCAGGACAACCCGACCCCGCCCAAAATGCATGGCCGCCTTGACCCCTTCCATCCCGTAGATGATCCCGCCGGTGGGGAAATCGGGCGCTTTGATATGATGCATCAGTTCGTCTACCGAAATATCCCTTTTCTCGATAAACGCAAAACAGCCGTCGATTACTTCCGACAGGTTATGCGGCATCATATTCGTGGCCATGCCGACAGCGATGCCGCTGGAGCCGTTCATCAGCAGCTGCGGGATCCGCGTCGGTAGCACCGTCGGTTCCTCCAGGGAATCGTCGAAATTCGGCTGGAAGTCGACGGTCTTCTTGTCGATATCCTCCAGCATGTACTCGGCCAGCCGGTGGAGCCGCGCTTCGATGTACCGCATCGCCGCCGGACCATCACCATCCTGGTTCCCAAAGTTCCCCTGCCCGTCGACCAGCAGGTACCGCATGCTCCACTCCTGCGCCATCC
>DATMLR010000045.1:0-2277 GCA_035570015.1 Puia sp. | reverse complement strand
TTCTTCAGCCGGTATTCCACAATATTCTTCGCCAATGTACCGCTGAGGCCCGAAACATACGTCAGCAGGTGCTTGCTGGCAGTATTCAGGTCCACTCCCACATGATTCACACAGCTCTCCACGACCCGGTCCAGCTCATTTTTCAATTTACCCTGATTGACATCATGCTGATACTGCCCTACTCCGATCGACTTGGGATCGATCTTCACCAGCTCACTCAACGGATCGAGCAACCGCCGGCCGATACTGACCGCCCCCCGTACCGTCACATCCTGGTCCGGGAATTCTTCCCGCGCCACCTCTGAGGCCGAATAGATCGAAGCCCCGCTTTCGTTGACCATGAATATGCTGACCTTTCTGCCAAAATCGATCCCGCGTACCAGTTGCTCCGTCTCCCGGCCTGCCGTCCCATTGCCTACACCGACTGCCTCGATCTCATAACGATCGACCAATTGCCGGAGCATGGCGATACTGGCTTGCGCCTCATTCTGCGGCGGATGAGGATAGATTGTACTGTTGTGCAGGAAATTTCCCTGGGCATCGAGACAAACCACCTTGCAGCCCGTCCGAAAACCCGGATCCAATGCCAGTACTCGCTTGGAGCCCAATGGAGAAGCCAGTAGCAGCTGACGCAAATTCTCCGCAAAGACGCGGATCGCTTCCTCATCGGCTTTATTCTTGCTGATCAGCCGGAACTCATTTTCGATCGACGACTTCAGCAAGCGGTCAAACTAATCCTCGATTGCCTTTTTCACCTCCGCCGAACAGGCGCCGCTGCCTTTTACGAAGATCCGTTCCAGGTCATCAACCGCCGGCTGCTTCCCGACCTGAATGTCCATTAAGAGATAACCTTCCTTCTCCCCTCGCCGGATGGCAAGTATCCGATGTGACGGACAGGCCGCCAGCGGTTCGCTGAATTCGAAGTAATCGCGGTATTTCTGCGCGTCCTCCTCGTCTTTCTTGGCAGGGACCGCCTTGGAGCTAAGAAGGGCCGAAGCTGTAAACAATTGCCGCACTTTATTCCGCGCTTGTTCGTGCTCAGCCACCCATTCCGCTATGATGTCACGTGCGCCCTGGAGAGCCTCTTTGATATCCTTGACCTGCTCATTGACAAATTTAGCCGCCTCTGTTTCCGGGTCACCAATCCCTTGCGCAAAAAGAAATGCAGCCAACGGCTCCAACCCCTTCTCCATAGCGGTGGTAGCCCGGGTCTTTCGCTTGGGCTTATAGGGGAGATAGATATCCTCTAGCTCAGTCGCATCGTAACAATGAGCGATCCGCTCTTTCAATTCCGGCGTTAGCTTGCCTAATCCCTCGATCGTCTTGAGCACGGTTTCCTTCCGCTTGTCCAGCTCCGAAAAATACTTGATCTGCTCTACCACGTCGTTGATCTGCACCTCATCCATATTCCCGGTTGCTTCCTTGCGATATCGGGCCATGAACGGGATCGTGGCCCCTTCCGCCTGCAAATCATAAATATTGTTGATCTGTTTAAGGCTGAAGTTTAATTTTTCAGCGATCTTTTTGATGTAAATCGGTTCCATAATAACACACCTCCTGCTAAGTCGGGGAGCAAATGTAAAATTTCGCCGGGAAGATCAAATTTTGTTTTATCAACAACCGCCCCCCCGATGGCACACCGCGCTCCCGAAATTCCATACCTTCGCGATACAAGCATCCCTATATGGATATCAGAAATAACATTCTGGAAACAATCGGTAATACCCCCCTCATCCGGCTTAACCATTTGACCAGGGATCTGCCATGCACCGTGCTCGCCAAAGTCGAATATTTCAACCCCGGCAATTCCGCCAAAGACCGTATGGCCATCAAAATGGTAGAGGTTGCCGAAAAGGAAGGGAAGCTGAAACCGGGGGGCACCATCATCGAATGTACATCCGGTAACACCGGTATGGGCCTGGCCCTTGCGGGCGTCGTGAAAGGATATAAATGCATTTTCACCACCACGGACAAACAATCCAAGGAAAAGATCGATATCCTTAAGGCCCTTGGCGCCGAAGTCATTGTCTGCCCGACCAATGTCGAGCCCGAAGACCCCCGGTCCTATTACTCCATTGCACGTCGCCTGGCCAAAGAGATCCCTAATTCGTTCCATGCCAATCAATACGACAACCACGCCAACCGGCTGGCCCATTATGAGACCACAGGCCCCGAGATCTGGAAGCAAACCGATGGGAAGGTCACCCACCTCGTCGTCGCTACCGGTACCGGGGGGACTGTCACCGGCACCGCCATGTACCTGAAGGAAAAAAACCC
>DATMLR010000044.1:0-3972 GCA_035570015.1 Puia sp. | reverse complement strand
CGATCGACAAAATCAACGACGGCATCTTCGTCGATCATTTTCCCGTTGATACGGATGCGTTCCCGGAAATCTTTCAGATGGGGTGAGGTATAGAGGCCGGTCTTATAGCCTGCCTCCTGGAAAATAGCTGCGAGCATGTGGCTGGTCGAACCCTTACCGTTTGTGCCGGCGACATGAACGGACCGGAAGCGGCGTTCCGGGTTGCCGATGGATTCAACAAGGAGGAGGGTGTTGGTGAGGTCTTCGCGATAAGCGGCGGCGCCGATCCGGCTATACATCGGGAGCTTGCTGAACAGGTAGTCCAATGTTTGCGGGTAGTCCATTGTAAAATTAGTGAACCCGCAAATTGCAAATTACTCCGCCGAATGACTCCTGTCCGGTAGCATTGAACTTCACCTGTTTCACCTTCCGTTTTGCAATTTCGATCAGGTTCCCATCCGAAGTAGTTGACCCGCGCATGTTGTATTCTGCACTGATGACACTCCCGTTTTCGTCCACATGCAGGTTCAGCACGATGGTAGCATTTTGATTAAAGTCGTCTGTGAAACTCGGGGCGCTCATGATTCTTCTTCCGGAAAGACCACCGATCGGTGTCAATCCGCCGGTCCCATGACCGCCGCCGGTATAGTTGTTGGAATTCGGGTCGCCGCCTGGTTTACCCTGGTCGCCGCGCCCGCCCGCGACCCCCTGGTTGGCGCCGGGTTTGAAGTCGTCGGCGTCGTTGCCGCCGTTGCCGGTACCGCTTACCGTGCCCATGAGCGCCTTGGGGTGGCGGACGACGGGTTTGACCGGCATGATCTCCGGCTGTTTGACCGGCTTGACGGTTTTCTTTGTGATATCCTTGTCGGGGAGCTTGGTTGCATCGGGTTTGGTAACGGGCGGATGCTTCACGACGGGAGCGTCTTCCTTGTTGTTATCATCGGTCTCAACGTCCTTGACCGGCTGCTTTTCCACCACGGCCTGTTTGGGCGGGGTATATTTCTCTTTGTCTTCGGCCGCAGGCTTGCCCGGCAGATACGGCTGCTCGGTACCCATTCCCTTATCGCTGTTGCCGAGATTGACCTCAATGCCTTCTTCCACCGGTTTAGCCGGTGCGACCGGGAGGGTCCAGCTGACATAAAGCAAAATGATCAGCACCAGCGTGCAGAAGACCGCTGTATAACCGGTGGCTTTAAGATTTTTTTTCGATTCAAACGTATCTGCCATGATGGTGCAGCGAATTTACCAAATTATTAGGGATTAACGCAGCGGGCCCCGTCCGAATTGTTCCCGCTTCTGCTGATAAAACGTTAATTTTTAGCGGCCTTGCCCTTGCTGCGGCCATAGCGGATCGGATAGTGGACGTCGTATGCGGTCTCATAACCGGCGTTGGCAATAAAGGCCTTCCTACGTTCGCGTCTTTTCCTTTGGAGCAGATAGATAGTCGTGCCGGCGGCAAGAGCGGCAAGGGCGGCAAAAGCGATCACATTTCTCTTTTTCATATGAGACGGAGATGCAATTGGGATGCCAAATCTAGCCGATCCGATAATAGATCCAGCCGGGTGCCCACCGAAAGAGCTTGGCGACAATCCACCAGCGGCGGGTGATATAGGCGATGCGGCGCTTTTTTTTCAATGGCGCGGATGATCTGGCGGGCGGCTTTCACTACCGGAGCAACCCAAAACCGCGGCCCTTTGGCCATCTTCGTGTCGACAAAGCCCGGCTGAATATCGGTTACGTAGAGGGAGATCCCCATTTTGCGGGCTTTGATATATAGACCTTCAAAGTAGGTGCTTTGAAACGATTTGGCGGCACTGTATGCGGGGGAGTGGCGATTGCCGCGGTTGCCTGCGATGGAGGAGACCGTAACGAGATGTCCCCTTCCTTGGCGGATGAAATAGTCCCAGCCGAAATGGATCGCGGTTAAAAAGACATTGACGTTGATGTCTACGGTGGACTTGTCGATGTTCCAATCCAGGGTGTCGGAGAGGTCACCCCAGCCGGCGTTGAAGATCAGGATGTCCAGACCGTCCATTCGCTGTGTCAACGCGGCAAGTTGTTGGGCGGCGTCGGGGGCGGTGACGTCTGAGGTCGCGGTGCGGATATGATCGGGGTATTCCGCCTGCAGGCTTTCGAGAAGCTCCTGTCGCCGGCCGGTGGCGCCGACACGGTGGCCGGTTGCGGCGTACAGGCGGGCCAACTCGCGGCCGATCCCGGAGGTAGCACCTATAATTAGTATCTTTTGCATGATGGCAAGTTAAAAGGAAACCTGGTTCTTTTCAGTCGGGTGCTTAGCTTGGTATTAGACTATTGACAGTAAATAGTAAAATATCTATGTTTTTGCGAAAAATGATTTATATTTGACTATTGATAGTAAATAGTAAAATGACAGCACACGATAAGATACTGACACTGTTTGAAAAAGATAACGAGCTCACTATCAAAGAAATAGTGGATAAGTTGGGTATCTCAAAGCAAATGGCCCATATAGCCGTCAACAAGCTGATGGAGGAAGCCCATCTGGAAAGGCTGGGAAGGCCACCCAAAACGATCTATCGTCTTCTCCGTGATCAGCAGCCCGCAAAAAAACAGGAAACATTGATCATTCCGGAAAAGGATAAAACCATATTGGAGAAGGAATTTCTTGTCGTAACGGAATCGGGTAACCTGCTATCAGGTGTAGACGCATTTTCTTATTGGTGCAAACAAAGAAAGCTGCCTGTTGAAAAGACTCTGTCAGAATACATCAAAACAAAAGAGAAATATGCCCAATATTATGAAGCGACAGGTATCGTTGACGGGCTGAAGAAGTTGAAGAATACAAAAGGGTATGACAGGATATGGCTCGACGAATTGTATTATCTCGACTTTTATGCCATCGAAAGGTTTGGAAAGACGAGACTGGGAACATTGCTGCATTTTGCGAAACAAGGTCAGAATCAATTCCTGATGCGGATCATGATGGAAGAAATACGACCACGGATCATAGCGTTCGTACAATCCCAAAATGCAGATGCCATAGGCTTTGTTCCACCTACCATAAGAAGGGAATTGCAGTTAATGAAGTTCATTCAAACCCATCTCAACCTGCCCTTTCCGGTTGTCGAAATAAGAAAGACCAGCGGAATAATTCCTGTGCCTCAAAAATCTCTTTCCAAACTGGAAGAAAGGATAAGAAATGCAGAAAATACATTTGCCGTTACCGAAAGAAGGGCATTCAAGAGAGTCATCCTGATCGACGATGCCGTGGGGTCGGGTTCGACATTGAATCAGATTGCGGGAAAGATAAGAGAAAAGGGGGTCGCCCAGGAAGTTACCGGCCTCGCTGTTGTAGGAAGCTTCAAAGGATTTGACGTCATATCGGATGTCTAATGCGCGAAATCCGCTTCAAATTTTCCGCGGATGCGTTCCATCGGCGGATTGAAGTAACCGAACCGGAGGGCTGGGAATTCTTCGCGGATCAGTTCCATCAGCTGGCGGACGCCCAGGAATTCGCCGGTGTCGGTAACGCCGATCTTGCCGAGGTACCAGTCGGGGTCGATATTGAAGTTCCGCCACTGGATCATGTTCAGGCCAGTCTCGCGGATAAGCTGGCGTAGCGCCTCATATTCCTCCACGCTGTCGGTCATGCCGGGGAAAACGAAGTAGTTGACGGATGCCCAGCCGCCGTAGCTACGAACGACTTTGAGGCTTTCCACGATATCGTCGAACGTATAATTGTTGGGCCGGTAATAAGCGGTGTAGACGGAAGGCCGCGCTGAGTTAAGGCTGACGCGGATCGAGTCCAGGCCTGCTTCGCAGAGCATCCGTACCGCTTCCGGACGGCTGCCGTTTGTGTTGATGTTGATGCTGCCGCGGCCGGTATGGCGGCGCATGGCGAGGATGGCTTCGCTAAGGGTTTCCGCCATCAGGAGCGGCTCTCCCTCACAGCCCTGGCCGAAGCTGACGATGGGGAAAGGGGCGGTCTCCAGGTGGGGAACAGTGAACTCGACT
>DATMLR010000043.1:0-7161 GCA_035570015.1 Puia sp. | reverse complement strand
GATCGGTAAGATCACCCCGAAAGGAGAAAGCGATCCAACGCCGGAGGAGAAGCTACTGCGCGCCATTTTCGGTGACAAGGCAGGTGACGCTAAAGATGCGTCGTTGAAGGCGCCCAGCGGGACCGAGGGAGTTGTCATCTCCAAGAAGCTGTTCCAACGCGCCAAAAAGGATAAGAATGCCAAAGTACGGGAGAAGGCAGCGCTGGAGAAGATCGAGAAAGTGCATGAGAAAAACACCTCCGACCTTATGGACGTGCTGCTCAGCAAGCTGACGACGCTCCTGAGAGATCATGTCTCTGCCGGGGTCAACAATAATTTCGGCGAGGTACAGATCGGAAAGGGTGCGAAGTTTACGGCCAAGAACCTGGGCGGCATCGACTATCTGAATGTCAACCCGCTGGGTTGGACCGGAGAGGGGAAAACGGATGATTCGATCAACGTCCTGTTGCACAACTACAGCATCAAATACAATGAGGAACTGGGCCGTTACAAACGGGAAAAGTTCAATATCTCCATCGGGGATGAATTGCCGGCAGGGGTACTGAAACTGGCCAAAGTCTATCTCGCCGTCAAGCGGAAGCTGAAGGTGGGTGATAAGATGGCCGGGCGGCACGGCAACAAGGGGATTGTCGCGAAGATCGTTCGTGCGGAGGATATGCCGTTCCTGGCGGATGGTACGCCGGTCGATGTAGTCCTGAACCCGCTGGGTGTACCGTCCCGGATGAACCTGGGTCAGATCTATGAGACTGTACTGGGCTGGGCTGGTGAAAAGTTAGGGGTGCGATTTGCTACTCCGATCTTCGACGGGGCGACGGTGGAAGAGATTGCAGAGAATATCAGCAAGGCGGGTTTGCCGAGCTTCGGTCATACCCATCTTTATGACGGGGAGACCGGGGAGCGTTTTGACCAAAAGGCCACGGTTGGTATTATTTATATCATTAAATTGCACCATATGGTCGATGATAAGATGCACGCCCGGAGTATCGGACCGTATAGTCTTATTACTCAACAACCATTGGGCGGTAAGGCACAGTTCGGTGGTCAGCGGTTCGGTGAGATGGAGGTGTGGGCGCTGGAGGCCTATGGTGCGTCGAATATTCTGCAGGAGCTATTGACGCTCAAGTCGGACGATATCATTGGCCGTGCAAAGACCTATGAATCCATCGTGAAGGGCGACAATATTCCCAGGGCGGGTATCCCCGAGTCCTTCAACGTGCTGGTGCATGAGCTGAGGGGGTTGGGGCTGGATTTGAAGTTCGATTGATCGCGGGGGTAGGCCTGTAAAAGGCATAAAGTCGGCTCCGCTAACTGATGAATAAAACGCAAAGCCACTTCGGGAGACCGGGGTGGCTTTTTTAAATAGTTATGTTGATTCTCGGCATATCGGCTTTTTTCCATGATTCGGCGGCGGCGATCATCCTGGACGGAAAGGTGGTTGCGGCTGCGCAGGAAGAACGTTTTACCCGCGTCAAACATGATTCAGGCTTTCCCGGTCAGGCCGTGCGGTTTTGCCTGGAGGCGGCGGGGGCGAAAGTGGATGAACTGGATGCGGTGGTCTTTTATGACAAACCGCTGCTGAAGTTGGAGCGGATCCTGGAGTCTTATCATTCGACGGCGCCAAGGGGGTGGGGGGCTTTTCTGCGGTGGATGCCGGTCTGGATGAAGCAGAAGATGATGCTGAAGAAGGTGATCCGGGATGAGTTGGAGGCAATGGGGCCGTACGACCGGCGCCGGCTGAAGCTATTGTTCAGCGAGCATCACCTGAGTCATGCGGCCAGCGCGTTCTATTGCTCGCCATTTGATGATGCCGCGATCCTGACGATCGATGGTGTTGGGGAATGGGCGACGACGTCGATCGGTTTGGGGAAGGGGGCCGATATCCGGTTCCTGCGTGAGATCCGGTATCCGCATTCGCTGGGGCTGCTCTATTCGGCATTTACCTACTACTGCGGGTTCAAGGTGAATTTCGGCGAATATAAGCTCATGGGGCTGGCGCCTTACGGGAACGAGGATTCCGCGCGGTACCGGGCGTTCCGGGAAAAAATTACTTCGACCCTGGTGCGGGTATATGATGATGGGAGCTTCTTTTTACATCAGGAATATTTCGATTATCTGCCGGGGCTCCGAATGGTGCGAGACCGGAAATGGGCGGAGTTATTCGGGCTCCCCCGACGGGAGCCGGAGAGTATGATGGAGCAGGGCTATTGCGATCTGGCGTTGGCAATCCAGCGGGTTACGGAGGAGATTGTACTAAAGTTGGCGGCGACTGCGCGACGGCTGACGGGCTGTAAGCGGATCGTGCTGGCGGGCGGCGTGGCCCTCAACTGTGTGGCAAATGGGAAGCTGGTGGAATCGGGGATTTACGAAGATATCTTTATCCAGCCGGCCGCGGGGGATGCGGGCGGGGCTTTAGGGGCGGCGCTGGCGGCGTATCATATTTATTATGCACGCGAACGGGCGGCGGATGGCATGAAGCATGCGTATTGGGGGCCGGCTTATCCCGTGGAGCGGATCGCGAAGGTCTGTTCGGTAAATGGGCTGGTGGGGACGCGTTATGATTCGGAGGAGGAGCTGGCGCGGGTCGTGGCGGGAGCGCTCGGGGAGGGGCTTATTGTCGGCTGGTTCCAGGGGCGGATGGAGTTTGGACCGCGGGCGCTGGGTCATCGCAGCATCCTGGCTGATCCGCGGGACGCGGGCATGCAGCGGAGGCTGAATTTATCGATCAAGTTTCGGGAGGATTTCCGACCTTTTGCGCCGGTATGCCGGGTAGAAAGGGCGGCCGATTATATTGAGGGGGGCGTGGTCTCGCCGTATATGCTGTTGGTGGCGCGGCTGGCGGCCCAGTGGTATTGCGAGCTGCCGAAGGGATATGCGGAACTTGGGCCAGCCGAGAAACTGGCGGTGGTACGGAGCCGGTTTCCGGCGATCACACATGTCGATGGGTCCGCGCGTTGGCAAACGGTCGAGAAGCGGGTGAATCCTGGATTGTGGCGGGTGCTGGAGGCTTTCGAGGCGTTGACAGGGGATGGGGTATTGATCAATACGAGCATGAATGTTCGCGGGGAGCCGATTGTTTGTACCCCGGAGGAAGCATACGCATGTTTTGTAAACATGCGTATGGATGTGCTGGTATTGGAGAATATCGTTATTTTGAGACGGGAACAGCGCGGCGCCGGAGAGTGGAAGGAGAGGGGGGCAATGGCGCTGGATTAAATTTTTATTCTATATGGAATTCCTGCGGGATCTCTGGCAGTTTCTGAAAGAAAGAAAGAAATGGTGGTTGGTGCCGCTGATCATTCTGATCGTACTCATCGCGGTACTGGTGATCCTGGGGGGAAGCTCGGCGCTTGCACCCTTTATTTATACGCTTTTTTGAAAACCGGGCGGGGCCCGGCAAAGATATGAGGACCCGTAACAAATCGATCGAGACGATGTTGGTATTGGCGATGGCGTGTCTGGCGGCGTATGTCGTCTGGCACGCGAAGACCGCGCTTTATCTGTCTTTTGGGTTTGGGTTGGTGGGGATCTTGTCGCCATGGACGAGCCGGCAGATCGCGCGGGTTTGGGCGGGGCTGACGCGGGTCCTGGGCCGGATCAGCAATGCGGTGCTGCTGTCGGTCGTGTATTGGCTGGTTGTAATGCCGGTGGCGGTATTCAGGCGGATCCGGAAGAAGGATAAGCTGACTGATTTCGACAAGGTAGATTCCAGTAATTTCGTTTCCCGCGACCATCTTTTTACGAAGGAAGACCTGGAGAAAATGTGGTAGAATTTTAATCCGGCACGCTTGCAATTTCCCGGATAGTGCTCCGTTTAACAGAGGATTATGCGACCCAGTATCCCTAGTTGGCTGCGTCATACCTTGTTCAACCCCATTCTTTTGTTCATCGGGTGGGTCGGATCCTGCCCGGCAGCCCTGGCGCAGGAAAAGGAATTCACTCCTGCCGCCGAAAATGCCCCCTTACTGGCAAATCTCCTGAATCAATACCAGCTAAAGTACAAAGATGACCTCAATCAACTGCCATCCGGCAATCGAAAGGATTACGCGGAAATCTATGATGCGCGGTGGAAGAGTATCCAGGAGAAATTCGACAAGCAGGAAATCTATACCGCTGCGGATGCCCAGGACTACCTGGACAAGTTGGTGAACGTCATCGCCAAAGGCAATCCGGAGCTTGTCAGCCATCCTTTCCATTGTTATTTCTCGCGCTCTCATATCCCCAATGCCAGTTATATGGGTGAGGGGATCATTCTCTTCAATATGGGGTTGTTCGAGCGGCTGACGGATGAAAGCCAGGCAGCATTTGTCCTCTGTCATGAGATCTCGCATTACCTCCTGCGGCATCAGGAAAAGAGCATCGACAAATATGTGACAACGCTCAATTCGCCGGAAGTGCAGGCCCAGCTTCGGAAGATAAAAGGGTCGGAGTATCGCCGGCGGGAGCAATTGCAGGACCTTTTGAAGGGGCTGACGTTTGACAGCCGCAGGCATTCCCGGGATCATGAGTCGGAGGCCGACTCGATGGCCGTGGAGTTGATGCGGCATACTGCGTTTGCGCTCACCGGCGCGACCACCACGCTGGCGCTTCTGGACAGCGTTGATGAGGATCGTTGGGATGCGGAAGGTTATTTGCAGCGTGTTTTTAATTCCAGTGATTATCCATTCCGGAAGAAATGGATAGCCCGGGAGGAAGGATTGCTCGGCGGGCACGCGCATCTGAAGAGTGAGGGTCAGAGTGGGTTGGCAGATTCTTTGAAGACGCACCCGGATTGTGGGCTACGGATCAAGCTGATCGAGCCGCTGGTGATGGGCGGGGATGCGTCGCGGGCGGCGGCCGGCTCGGGCGGGTCGGTCGGGGCGGGCGGCTCGAGCGGCTCGGTCGGCGCTTTTGTGGTCGACCCGGCGAAGTTCAGGCAGCTGCAGGAGCGCTGCCGGTATGAGGTCATCGAATATGCATATGTGTCCGACGAGTATACGGAAAGTCTTTGGCTCGCGCTTGAATTGCTGCAGCGGCGACCTACGGACGGCTACGCGGCTGCGCAGGTGGGAAAGGTGCTGAATGCCCTGTATCAGGCCCAGAAGGGGCATACGCTGGGTAAGGTTGTGGATCTTCCGGCGCCTTATTATCCTGAAAATTATAATTCGCTGCTCCAGTTCGTGCAAAACCTTTACCTGGCGGATCTGGCATCGATCAGCTATTATTTTCTGAAAGCCCGTTATCCGGAGCTGAATCAGTATGGGGCGTTCCGCAAGGCTCTGGAGGAGGCTGCGCGAAATAAAATGGAGCAAGATTGATCGTAAATCCTAACTAAAAAAATAACCAACATGACCACTTCTAAGCAATTTTTCCAACGGGCCCTCGCGGCGGTGCTGACCCTGAGCTTGCCGGCGGCAAGTCTCCTGGCGCAAGCCAAACTGAGTGTCGACAAGGTGTATACCGCGTATCTGCGCAATAGCGGCACGATCATGGCGAAGGGCCAGATCAAGGGCTATTTTTTTCTGTACATGAGCGATCACATCGACAGACATACCGATGAGTATACGCTGCAGATCCTGGATGAGAACCTCAACAAGGTTCAAAGCATCAAATTTGAGGACACCAAAAAACTGAGCCTGCTGGAGTCCGCCTATAACGGTAACAGCATTTCCTTTCTGTTCAAGAATGAGGACACGAAGACGCTCGACATGAAGATCTATGATTTTAGCGGGAAGCTGATATACACGTACAGTCGGGACTTCGACAGGAAGACGGATGATCTCATGAAGCAGTACGAAACGCTGCATACGGATGAGGGGACAAACAAGAATGTATTCGACATAGGAGATCAGGGGTATGTATCCGTGCTGCCGCTTCGTGAAGGGAAGCAGCGGACCTATGAAATGGACTATTACGCGTCCGACAACAGAAAGCAGTGGACATACGTCCCCAACGACGACGCCGGGAAATATGCCATGGCGGAATTCCTGGGCTCTACGGACAGTCTGATCATCCTGGAAGTGTTGAAAAAGAACAAGACACTGGGAAACGACTTCAGCTCGCATCTGGTAGGGGTCAATTTCGTCACGCATAAAAAGCAATTCGAGATTGACGGGACCAACGACCAGTACAACCTGGTCCCATCCAGTATTTTACCGATGGACTCGGGCCGCCTGATGCTGTTTGCTTCTTACTATGATAAGGATCAGAATATCGTCAAGGATTTCAGCAGGGGTCTGGCGATCTATGAGATGACGACGTCAGGAAAAGTTTTGACGAAGACCTACAATACCTGGGCCGGAGATTTTGCGCGGTATCTGCCCACGAACAGCAAGGGGAAGATCGACGATATAGGTTATTTATACATCCACAAACTGATCCGTACTCCCGACAACCGGTTGTTTGTGGTCGGTGAAGGGTATAAGCGGCAGGCCAATGCGGCGGGGATCGCCGTGAATACGCTGTCTATTCTGGCTGGCGGCGGGACGACAGGCATGGGCAACACCAAGATCGTCATTACGGACCTGGTGATGATGGAATTCAATCCCAGATATAAGGTGACAAATGCTACGATCTTCGATAAGGCGAAGAACACGGCCCTGGCCAGCAGTGCGTCGGATTACGGAAGCCAGCACGCACTTGCGTTATACCTTAAGATGATGGGCGCGTTCGACTATGCGTTTACTACCGGCGATGCCGATAATTCCAATTTCGCGGTGTGCTACAGTGATTATGAAAGGAGCTCTGAGTACCACGGGCAGACTTTCAATGCGATCCGGTATAACGGCAAGAAGTTCACTACCGACAAGATCGAGCTGAAGTCTAAAGCCAGCATGATGCGCATTTTCCCGGCCAAGGCGGGATCGATCATGATCATGGAGTACTTCAGGAAGGACAAAAGGCTCGATTTCCGGCTGGAGAAATTAGGATAATAAAAAGTCTTTCAGATCTCCATATCGCGGGGCCAGTCTTTGGCTCCGCTTTTTCTTGTCCAGCAGCTCCGCGACGGAGGCGGGAAGGGGGATCTTTCTGCCGATGATGGGCTCGACGGTGTCATAGAATTTTACCGGGTGGGCGGTCTCAAGGAAGAAGCCTTTTTCGTCTGCGTGTTGGGCAAGGTATCGTTTTAGCGCGAGGTAGCCGACGGCACCGTGGGGATCGGGTAGGTAGTGATAACGGGTATCG
>DATMLR010000042.1:0-7218 GCA_035570015.1 Puia sp. | reverse complement strand
GTAATACAGCGTGTCGCCTTTGCGCATCTGTCGCTGTCCGCTATAATTATTCACCAGCATCGACCTCCCCTTAATCCCGATGTCAATTCCCCCTTTTTCCCCATTGGCCCACGAAGAAGGAGCGATCAGCGGTTTCTGAAGATAGAAATTCGTATTCAGCGGCCGGACGTAGTGTTGGTCCCGCAGCGAAAATTGCAGGCCGGCATTGACCGAACCGATCCAGGCCCCATCCTGGTTCTTATGTGCGACGTCCCATTTCCACCGGAGAACGCTGTCCGGCCGGTACCCCCCCTTCCGGCCAAGCCCCATCATATAAGTTGCGGCTCCGGGCTCAAATGGGATATGCATCACAATGTCCTTCAGGTCAAGATCCGCCAACGCGATGACTTTTACGGTATACGACAGGAATCCGTCGAATTCCAGCGACGCACTAACTTCCATTTTCAGGGTATCGCACACGCTCACCGCTTTCCAGCTAACGGTTCCGGGCGACCGCTCAACGAACGCTACCCCTCCCGGGTCCAGCCGGATATCCTTGCCATCGGCGGCCCGCACAAAATGGAAATGCATGCTCTCCGCCAGCAGGTTCGTCGGCTGATCCGTCATCTCGGTCATTTCAGGCGTAAAGAAGGTCTGGATCTGCTCAGGAAATCCTTGCTTGTTTAGCCGGATGCTTCTCCCCAAAAGCCGGATGACCGAATCGCCCACTATCTCCAGCTGCGTATACGGCGCAATGACTGTGTTGTCCTGCGCCAGGGTGGAATTAAGCCACGGCAGCCGTGTCATCTTCGCCGGCGTCCCCACTCCATGATCGCTTACCGGCGATCCCTTCACTGTTAACTGAACCGGGATAACCACCCTATGCCCGTCCGCCACAACCGTAACTTTTCCTTCATACGCCCCCACGGCATCTTCCGGCACCTTCACCACACACCACAACGGCTGTACCTGACCTGCCGCCACATCAATGCGTTTGACAAATGGCCGTCCATCATAACTGATTGCATCCGCATTGATACAAACCATCGAATCCGCGGGAATGGTCCGTCCTTCCACATTACGCAACCCGCCGAAGACTACTCGAACATTACTCGAAGCCTTCAATGCGTATAATCCCAATTCATACGCATAATTCTCCATTGGTCTCGCCAGGCCACCCACCCGCCCTCCGGGCCCACGTTCGATCCATCGGTACGGCAGATCCTCTTGCATGCGAATCGGATATTCTCTTTTCTCGGGAAAAACCAGGAAAATACTATCCTTGAAATTTGCCCTCAAAGCCGCCATCTCGCTCGGCGTCGCGATAACCTCCATCGGATACACTGAATTGAAAGAGTCGATCGACTGAATCGCCACCGCGCGAGCCGCCGTAGGCCATCGAACCTCGGACCCGCCACCGCGGGCACCCGTCATCTTCAACCACGCTCCATCAGCCGTCGTATCCGGCTTCCAATACACCCCCTTCGGATAATTACTCCTCCCCTCATTCCGGTATGGCAGGTAATACACATAGTAGGTCCCCTTACCAGACACTGGTTCGAAATATATATCTCCCTTCTCTCTCGTAACAGACGCTGCCCAGACATTCTTCACCCTTAACCCCGTCGCCGAATCCTGAACAATTACCCTCTTCTTTTCCGGATTTTCATCCCTCCGCCGCCAGGGAATCATCACCTCCACAACATCCGCCCCACCCCCGCTATACCTCACCACCACCCGCCGATTCCCCAGTGAATCCGGATTCCAGCACCCCGTACAAACCGTATAGCGCAGCTCTTGCGCCGCCGCCCCGATAAACAAACCAAGAAAAAGAAAAGTCGAAACAAATTTTTGCATGCCTGAAGATAAGCCATCGCCCGGAATCCGACCGAGTTGTCGTATTTTGCTTTTGTCAAACATCAAGGCATGTCTAATCTAAACTATATCTTCCCCTTTTTTATCGTGGAACACCTGCAGCCGTCGGTGGCCTTCTATGTCGATAAGCTCGGATTCGAGGTTCGGCATATAGGTCCTGCTGACGACCCCTACTGGGCTATTGTTGGCCGCGATAATATTTCAATTATGCTAAAGGCGATCGCCGCCGGAATAAACCCGGTGCCCAACCACACCCGTCATCCATGGGCCTCCTGGGACGCCTTCATTTCTACGGCCAACCCAGACGTGTTATTCGAGGAATACACTTCCCGCGGGCTGACGTTTCGTCAACCCCTTATGGATAACCACGACGGATTGCGGGGGTTTGAGTTGGAAGATGCTGATGGATACGCATTGTTTTTCGGCCGACCTAAGGCGGACTAACTAAGTTTCTACTGAGTAACGGAAAATCGTGCACCTGCTCCGATCATCAAAAAATCCAGCTGACTACACCCCTTTTGGGCTATATTTGCAGACACTTTACGATCATGTCACCTATCGCTATTTATCACGAACATCCCAACTGGTTCAAACCACTCTTCGAAGAGCTGAACAACCGCGGGATTCCTTACGTCCGGCTTAATCCCGCTGCTCACGAATTCGCCATCGAAGAACGCCGGCCCGACTTCTCGCTGTTCTTTAATCGTATGAGCCCCTCCGCCTACCTCCGCGAAGGCACCCAGGGGATCTTCTATACCCTCGACTATCTCAAACACCTCGAATATCACGGGATACCGGTTGTGAATGGTTATAAATGCTTCACCTACGAGACTTCCAAAGCCCTCCAGCTGATGCTCATGCAATCGCTGGGCATCAAATACCCCAAAGCCCGCGTCGTCAATCATCCATCGAAGTTGATCGAAGCCGCCGAAGGGCTGCGATTCCCCGTGGTCGTGAAAGCAAACATCGGCGGTAGCGGCGCCGGCATTACAAAATACCAGACCTTGAACGATCTCCGGGAAGCCGTAGCCGCCGGCAACATGGACTTCGGCGTCGACCACATCGCCCTGCTCCAGGAATTCATCCCGGCACGCGGCGGCTATATCACCCGCATCGAGACCCTCGGCGGCAAATACCTCTACGGCATCCGCGTCTACCTTACCGGTGACACCTTCAATCTCTGCCCCGCGGATATTTGCCAGACCAGCTCCGGTGTTGAGCTCGTCCGCAACGCGTGCGCCATCGAGGCCCCGAAGAACGGCCTCAAGGTGGAAGGTTATACGCCCCCCGCAAACGTCATCGCCAGCATCGAAAAGATCGTCCAGCAAGCCGGTATCGACGTCGGCGGCATCGAATATATCATTGACGACCGGGATGGCGAACTGCTGTACTACGACGTCAACGCGCTGTCCAATTTTGTGGCAGACGCCGTCAACGTGATCGGATTCAACCCCCACCACCGGCTGGTAGACTACCTTGAAAAACGCGCCGGTATCTACACTCAAACATCTCAACCAGCCTATTTATGAGATACGGATACTGGATGCCCGTCTTTGGCGGCTGGCTCCGCAACGTCGAAGACGAGAACATGGAACCCACGTGGGACTACGTAAAGAAGCTGGCGATCCGCAGCGAAGAGATCGGCTTCGACCTCAGCCTCATCGCCGAGCTCAACCTCAACGACATCAAAGGCATCGAAGCGCCTTCCCTCGACGCGTGGTCGACAGCCGCCGCGCTGGCCGCCGTCACCCACCGCCAGGAGCTGATGATCGCTGTCCGCCCCACGTTTCACAACCCCGCCCTGCTGGCCAAACAGGCGGCCAATATCGATCATATCAGTAACGGCAGACTTTCTCTGAACGTCGTCTCCTCCTGGTGGCGGGATGAAGCCACCAAGTATGGCGTAGGCTTCGAACAGCACGACGACCGGTATGCCCGCACTGCCGAATGGCTTACCGTGCTCAACGGCGTCTGGAACGAGAACGGCTTTAGCTTTGAGGGAAAATTCTACCGCGTCACCAACAATACGCTCCAACCCAAGCCCCTCTCGAAGCCAAGACCCGCCCTGTATGCCGGCGGTGAATCGGAAGCTGCCAAAGACCTCATCTCCACTACATGCGACGGCTATGTCATGCACGGTGATACCCCCGAGACTATCGGCAAGCGGATCCGCGACATGAAAGAAAAAAGGGAAAAGAAAGGATTGCCCCCCATGCAGTATGGCGTGGCCGCCTATACCGTCATCCGCAATACCGATGGGGATGTGAAAAAGGAGATCGACCGCATCACCAATGTCCGGCCCGGCAGCCCAGGCTACGGGAACTACCAGCAATGGCTGGCAGGTACCCAGCTCGAACAGAAGGTTTCGCTGGAAGACTACTCCGTATCCAACCGCGGTCTCCGCTCCGGCCTGACCGGCACCCCGGCGCAGGTGGAAGACCGGATTGGCGAATTTGAAAAGGTTGGCGTGGATTTCTTTTTATTGCAGTGCAGCCCTCAGTTGGAAGAGATGGAACGCTTTGCCGATGCCATCATCACCCCTTCCACCCGAGTAACAGCTTCACCGTCCTCCCCAATATCCGCATATCCATTCTGAACCCTGCGTAACGTATATAGTAGGCATCCCATTTGTATCGTTCTACTATTACCTCCCGGTCCTTACCGACCGCGCCACCAACCGGACCGTGTAACCCTTTCGCCTGCGCCATCCCGGTGATACCCGGCCTAACCCGATACCGGAAATCTCCATCCGGCACCAACTCCGCAAACCGGCGGCAATCCGCCAACATATATGGCCTCGGCCCGACAATGCTCATCGCTCCAAACAAAACATTGAAGAATTGCGGTAGCTCATCGAGATGCGTTCGACGTAGCCATCCGCCCAGCCTTGTGATCCGTCCATTTACCATCGATCTCAATTTGTAACAACGGAAGGGCCGCGAATAACGACCCATGCGCTGTTGAACAAAGAAGGCCGGACCTTTCGAATCCAGCCTGATCAGCAGGGCCAATAATGGTAATAGCCAGCTCAGGAAGCCGGCAATAACCAACGACGCAAACATCAGATCGAATATCCTTTTTGCCAGGAAATAGCCCCGTCTGCCTGCCTCCTCTTCATAGATCGTCTCCTGATCAAGCGTCAGCCAACGCTCTCCGACGGCCCGGAGCACAGTTTCCATTTTACCGCTCATTCCATAGCAAACGTCCCCGTATCCCCAAAGGTTGCCCCAACCAGCCGCCCCCGCGCGTCGCCGCCCCCCGGCCACCCTAAGCAACCGCTGCCAACATGCCTGCGTTATTTACTTATATGCATCTACGATCCAGCATACTCAAAGTCATCGCTTACTTCGACCTTTTTAACTATCCGCTCTCTCTGGAAGATATCCTTTATTTTCTCGACACCGAAGCGGAGGAATATCCCGTCCGAAGAGAGCTGGACGCCCTCATCAAAGAAGGCTGCGTCTTCCGGACCGGACCTTTCTATTCGTTGCAGGATGATCCCGCTCTCGCAGACAAGCGGACCAACAGCCGCCGCCGCGCCGACGCCCTGCTCCCCATTGCCGAAAGGGGAGCCCGCCGCCTCTACCAGTTCCCGTTCGTCCGCGGAGTATTCATCTCCGGTTCACTTTCCAAACGCTGCGCGGAGGTAAAGGAAGACGTCGACTATTTTATCGTCACAAGCGCCAACCGGCTCTGGATTGCCAGGAGCCTCATGCACCTGTTCAAAAAACTTACCTATCTCCGCGGCCATCAGCACCGCTATTGCATGAATTATTACATTGACGAGGAAGCGCTGGAGATAAGGGAAAAGAACATCTTCACCGCCACCGAGCTCATCACGCTAATTGCCGCCAGCGGCAACGGCGGTGTCATCAGTTTCTTCAAAGCAAACGAATGGACCACCCGTTTTTATCCCCAGTACCATCACCGGAACCGTGAATCTCTGGGAACCCCGCGCTCTTCGCTGCTCAAACGTACCTGCGAACAATTACTAAATAACCGGTTCGGCGACCGCCTCGACGATTATCTTCGCAAACTCACCGCCGCCCGTTGGAAGAAGAAGGAAAATCGTGGGGACCTTACCATGCGTGGGCACAAGATGTCTCTGCAATGCGACAAACATTTTGCCCGCCCCAACCCCGAGATCTTTCAGGAAATGCTCCTTACCACCTACCAGCGCAAGATCAGGGAGCTCTCTCCCTACTTCCTCCGCAACGAAATAATATAGTAATCCCCGACAACCTTCCACGGCCACCGCCCCTTCCACTTGTTTTCCAATACGCGCAGCACCCGGTACGCCATCGGATGCCTCTCCGCAAACCTCTCGATATACGAAGGCGGCACCAGCGTACACAGCCCCTCCACCGATAACAATTCATAATCCGGGCCTAAATTCCGGATCACATACGCCGGCGAATAATACCAACACCGGAAATAATGCCCCTCGACATGCGACCTCACCCCACGGCGCCCGCTGAATGGCCGCCGGAAAGCCGTCCGGAACTTCCCCCGGAATGCCATCAGCGTCTCCCACAGACAAAAGCCCGGAAGGATCACCAGACTCACCTGCCCCCCCGGCTTCAGCAGCGCCGAGAACGATCGCAGCACCCGCTCCAGGTCCCCCGTACAATTCAATCCTGCAAAATTGGAGTAAATAAGATCATAAGGTCCCCGCCGCTGCAGGGTATCCAACGCCGTGAAAGAACACAGCTCAGTCGTCACGCTGGCCCCCACGCCCCGAAGCTGCACCTTCTCCCTCAGCTTCGCCTGCATCCCTTCTGCAATATCGGTGGCGTGTACCCGATAACCTCGCTCCGCAAACCACATCGCATCCGTTCCCGTCCCCGCATTCAGCTCCAGGATGGAGCCCGCTGCGGGCAGATATCGCAGAACATGCTCCCTCACCCTATTTCGCTTGTAGCTAATAATTGTGTTCCCGGCGTCATTTTCATCGAAACCCCCGGCCTGCTTGCTGAAAGCGGCCGCCACCTGCTGTTCATTCCATTGTCCGGTAGCATTCATAGAATAGTTTTTTGCCTTAATCTCCAACCCGCGATTGTCGCGTCCGTCAAATACCAGCCAAACGCCGCCGCCATTCGCAGCCCTTTCCTGGTCAGTTGGCCGGGTCTGGTAAAAAGTCGCCGCAGTTCCCGCAGCGCCAGTTGCCGTCGAAACGTCTTGTGTACATACCGATGCAGCTGCTTATAAAACTCCGGCGAGTAGGTGTTTCGGAACATGAGCCGCAACTCGTCGGAATCTGTCCAATTCGCCTTTTCTTTCAATTCCGACTTCACCCGCTCATGGAAAACCGTCCCCGGGAGCGGATAAGAAACGGAAATGCCGATATTGTCCGGCATCAGCGAT
>DATMLR010000041.1:0-5982 GCA_035570015.1 Puia sp. | reverse complement strand
CCAACGCCATGGCCCTTCGCAACCGCATTCTTCAGACCTTTGAGGACACGATCATCGCCGGCCCGGCCGAACGCCAAGCGCTGCTCAACTTTGTCATTGTCGGCGGCGGCCCCACAGGGGTGGAACTTTCCGGCGCGATGGCCGAGATGAAGAAATATATCCTCCCAAAAGATTACCCCGGCGTAGACTTTTCCCGGTTCACGATCTACCTGCTGGAAGGCTCACCCAACACCCTCAACGCCATGAGCGAACCGGCCAGGGCTAAATCCCGTCAATACCTGGAAAAGCTGGGCGTTATCGTGCGTACCGGTACGGTCGTGGAAGACTATGACGGCGAGACAGTCACGCTAAAGGGCGGCGAAACGATCGCAGCCCGCAATGTTATCTGGGCTGCCGGCGTGATCGGTAACCATCTGGAGGGCGTCCCGGCCGGAAGCATGGTGAGGGGTAACCGGCTAAAGACCAACCGCTATCACGAAGTGGAAGGTCTCGACGGGGTCTATGCGATCGGCGACATCGCCTGGATGACGACGCCAAAATACCCCAACGGCCACCCGCAGCTGGCGAACGTGGCCATCGCCCAGGCGGCCAGCCTCGCACTCAATTTCAAACGGGAGCTGCGCGGGAAACCGCGCCTCGAATTCGAATATCATAATAAAGGCACGATGGCTACGGTCGGAAAACGAAAAGCGGTGGTCGACTTGCCCCGTATCCGCTTCCAGGGTGTCTTTGCCTGGTTTACCTGGATGTTCGTGCATCTGATGCTGATCCTTAGCGTCAAGAACAAACTGTTCATTTTCCTGAACTGGATGATGAGCTATTTTGCCAACGACTCCACGCTGCGGCTCATACTAAAAGCGAACACGGACTCATAGAATAATTTTTCCTTATTTTTGTCTTATGGCCGAGATCATCGTAGCATTGCAGCATTGCAATATCTACCAGGGAGACAACCTCATCCTGCAGGATGTCAACCTCACGGTGGAAAAAGGACAGTTCGTTTACCTGGTGGGCAAGACCGGCACCGGCAAGTCCAGTCTGCTCAAGACCCTGTACGGCGACATTCCGCTGAAAGAAGGGCAGGGTCAGGTAGCCGGATATGATCTGCGGGGAATGGATTGGAAGAGCGTGCCCTATCTTCGGCGGACCCTTGGGGTGGTATTCCAGGACTTCCAGCTGCTGACCGACCGAAATGTCAATGATAATCTCAAATTTGTCCTCCGTGCAACCGGATGGAAAGACGTTCGGCTTATGGATGAAAAGATCGCCGACGTTCTTGATAAGGTGGGACTGAAATCAAAAGGCTTCAAGATGCCCTTCGAAATGAGCGGCGGCGAACAGCAGCGCGTCGATATCGCCAGGGCCCTCCTGAATTCTCCCAAGCTCATCCTTGCGGATGAGCCCACCGGCAACCTCGATCCCGAGACATCCGACGAGATTATGCAGCTCCTCTTCCAGATCGCCCGGGACTACGGGACATCGATCATCATGGCAACGCATGACTACCGCCTCATCAGCAAGTTCCCCGCCCGGATGGTCAAGACTGAGAGAGGGGTCATGATCGATAACGCGTCAGTGGAGCTGGACTAGGCGGCTCGTCAGTCCAGAGCGATTGCAGCAGCCGGTGCACATTTTCGGCTTTGTTGTACAAGCCCGAGAGCACTTCCCGCCGTTGGCTGATCTCCTCCTGCTGGATGGGCCGGGTATATAGTTCGGCTACGGTTGACCGCATGTCCGCCGCACCTTCCGTGATATGGCAGATCCCCTCCAGACCCGTCCCGCTTACCATTTCCCGATTGACGATACAGTGGCGGCCGTTATACAGCGCATTCAGTAATTTCAGCTTCACCCCCGTGCAATTGAACGAAGGCAGGATATTGACCTGCGCCTTGGCAATCAGGTCCTGCATCTCCTCATCCGAAGGGTCGGCGATCAGACAGGTCAGCGGATATTGATAGATCAACCGGCTGAGCCGGGCGGAAGGCTGTTTGCCCGAGATGATCAGGGGCAGCTCCAGCGTGGAGAAGACGTTCTTAAGCAGCCAGATCACCGCCTGCTCGTTTTCCGGCACGGACAGGTTACCATGATACAGACAAAAGCAACCGGTGCCTTCTCTTGTCCTTACTTCTTCGTAGGGCAGGAAGACCGGCAAGGTCTGGATATTGTCCGCACCAAACTCCGTTTGGTATTGCTCCCTGTCCCGCTCCGACACCGCCAATATCTTTACTTTGCCGGCAATCCGTTGTTCGTAAGCGCGAAGGAGGTTGCTCTCATGCAGGTAATAGAGCTTTTTAAAAAGGGACCGTTCAGAATGATAGAGCTGCCGGTAATATTGATATTCGACATTGTGCAGCCGCAGGATGATCCGCCTTCCGGCAAATCGGTCGTCATTGAGCAGATACGTGCAGTGGACCCCTTCCAAAAGGATCGGGTAGTCGTCCCCCAGCAGCCGGTCCAGCAGCTGGCCGCTTGACCGCGAACAAACGATATACGGCAACCGATGCGAAAACCCCTTATGGCCCTCGCACCGCGCATAATAAAGAACCTCCCTGCAATATTCATTCAACGCCGGCTGCTCCCCCCGGCCGTACTCGAAACAATGCAGATGGATCATCACCCCCGCCGCATGCAACGCTTTGATCTTTTGAAAAAGATCAAACACACCGCCATAATCGACCGGGTACGGCACATCCAAACACACAATATGTAAATGCTTATCCAAAGTCTAATTTTCAGTTACCTCCGGCGGTTCCTAAAACTTCTTGATATAGGCGGATCAGGATCTTTTCCTCTTCCTGCCAGTTGTAGCGTAGCCTTGCCTGTTTGCAGCCTTCCGATAGAGATTGATAGATGACCGGATTGGTCAACAACTCATTGAGGGCATCCGCCACTTCCCGGACGCCCGGTTCGTCTATAAGAACAGCAATTGGATAACAATTGTTTATTTCCTTATAGGCCGGGTAATTCATCGCCAGCTGCGGGATTCCGGCATGCATATAATCAAAGAAACGATTGGCCAGCGAATAATAATTGCTTAACCCCCGCCGGTCAAAAAGCGTGATCCCGCACCAGGCCGACCTTGTCACAACTTTCAGGTCCGCCGGCCGGATATATCCCCTGAAATCAACCTTTTCCTCCAATCCGCACCGTCGCACCAGTTCACGCGCCTTCTCCATATAATTACCGTTCCCGCAGATGACCAGCCGGGCATCGACCTGCTGCATCGCCGGAATCAGTGTTTCGAAGCATCGGCCTTCGTTTACCGCTCCTTGATACAAAATGTAGCGCTCCGCCCGTGTCCGGTCCGGAGGCGCATCATCCCGCTCCAGCACCGGCACATTCCGTACCACGGCATACTCCACTCCATAATTCCGGCGGAATTCCCCTGCGATCTGCTCGTTGACCGTATACCCAAAACGGAACCGGGGCACCGCAAACCGCTCTATTCTTTTCCACATCCTGTGGATAAAAGGCCGCGACATCACCTCCTGCATCTCGCAGAAGAGCTCATGCGCATCATAGACCCGCGGGACCCGGCGCAGCCGCGAGACGAAATAGCACGGCAGGATCGAGTCAAGGTCGATGGCGCAGATGACATCCATCTTCCGGACCAGCAGGTAGAGAAAGAGCCTGAAATGGTATTCGACATAAAAAAGCTTTCCCCGTCGGGTCCACATTTTCAGCCGGTGCTGCCGGTACGGCCGGTCGTCCAGCGGCAGGGATCCCCCGTCTTCCCTTCCTACCAGGGTCACCAAAAAACCTGAATTGGTCAGGGAGGTACAGATCCGGATCATCCGCTGGTCATAGTTCAGATCATTGGTCACGGTACAAAAGACCCGCTTTTTCATCCCGCAAATATGGCTAAACCCTCCCACATTCCCCAGTCAGGGGTCATAATCGGCATTTTTACCGTATTTTTGCCCTTGATAATAATAACTTTGGAAAATTTGTCTTAATTTTGCCGCCTGCAATTCCACCGGCTTTACCGAGTTCGGGTTGCGGGGATTTTTGGATGACAAAACTTATTTTTAGATGCCTTATTTGACAAACGAGAAAAAAGCGAGCTTTTTCAACACCTACGGCGGGAGTGCCGCCAATACCGGTTCTATCGAGGGCCAGATTGCTTTGCTGACTGAACGGATCAACCGGATCTCCGAACACTTGCAAACCAATAAAAAGGACTTCTCCACCCACCGCGGTCTCATGCAATTAGTGGGAAAAAGAAAGCGCCTGCTTACTTACCTGAGTAAGCACAATCTCCAGGGCTATCGTCAGCTGATCGAAAAACTTGGACTTAGAAAATAAAATTGTCTATGTATAGGACTACTATTCCCAACTGAACAGCCGGTTGGGAATCGTTTTTTTATACGAGAACGATTTGTAGTATTTACATATTTTTTAACAAAAACACATGCTCTCTCAACCTATTAGTGTGACGTTCGATATCGGTGAAGGCCGCACGGTCTCCATCGAGACCGGCAAGCTGGCCCGTCAGGCAGACGGCGCAGTAACCGTACGCCAGGGTAATTGTATCATTCTCGCCACGGTTGTTGCCAACAGGGAACCAAAGGAAGGACAGGACTTCTTCCCGCTTTCCGTCGATTACCAGGAGAAATTTGCCGCCGCCGGCCGGATTCCCGGCTCCTTCTTCAAGCGCGAAGCCCGGCTCAATGACTATGAAATTCTGACCAGCCGCCTCGTAGACCGCGCGCTGCGGCCGCTCTTCCCGGAAGATTATTTTTGTGAGGTCCAGGTGCTGATCAGCCTCGTATCCAGCGACTATGAAGTCATGCCGGATGCAATGGCCTGTCTGGCTGCTTCCGCCGCACTGGCTGTTTCCGATATTCCCATCAAGGAGATCATCTCCGAAGTCCGGATCGGCCGCGTCGACGGCAAGCTCATCGTTAACCCGACCCGTACCGAACTGGAGAAGTCCGATTTGGAATTCATCATCGCGGCAACCGAAAAGAACCTGATGATGGTGGAAGGACAAGCACACGAATGCAGCGAAGAAGACCTGGTCGCCGCACTCGAGCTTGCACACGGCGCCATTCGCATGCAAATCCGCGCCCAGGAAGAGCTCCGCGCTAAAGTTGGCGTAACCGGCAAACGCGATTACACCAAACCCGAGCACAAGGAAGAGCTCCAGCAAAAGGTCATCGCCTTTACGAAGGACAGGATCAACCAGATCGCACACGCCGGCAGCAGCAAGCACGAACGCAGTGACGCCTTCGACAAACTGAAGGACGAGTTGATCGAAAGCCTCGGCGATGAAGTGGAAGATATCGATAAGAAATATGCAAAAAAATACTACGCCGATCTCCAGTGGGATTTGGTGCGTAATATGATCCTGGACGATCGCATCCGTCTCGACGGCCGTTCGCTCGACCAGGTCCGCCCCTTGGCGATGGAAATCGATCCCCTGCCTACGCCGCACGGTTCCGCCCTGTTCACCCGCGGCGAAACGCAATCGCTCACGACCGTCACCCTCGGTACGCCGCTGGATGAGGTACTGGTCGAAAGCGCAGCGAAATCCTTCGATTCCAAATTCTTTTTGCACTATAATTTCCCGCCGTTCAGCACCGGCGAAGTGAAAATGATGCGGGGACAAAGCCGCCGTGAAGTGGGTCACGGCAACCTGGCCATGCGGTCTCTTAAGCAAATGATGCCGGGCAGCGATTATCCTTACACGGTACGCGTGGTGAGCGATATTCTCGAATCCAACGGGTCTTCTTCCATGGCGACGGTTTGTGCCGGCAGCCTGGCCCTGATGGATGCGGGCGTGCCGTTCCCCAAACACGTCAGCGGCGTGGCCATGGGTCTGATCACGCGCCCCGCCGATGGCAAATACGCTATCCTGACCGACATCCTGGGTGATGAAGACCACCTGGGCGATATGGACTTTAAAGTGACCGGAACTAAAGACGGTATCACTGCCTGCCAAATGGATATCAAGATTGACGGACTATCTTACGAAGTACT
>DATMLR010000040.1:0-4022 GCA_035570015.1 Puia sp. | reverse complement strand
CAGTCCCCCACACTCCCCCAATCTTTCCCATTCAACCGAAACTGCCCACTGGTAACGACCCCCAGTCGCACAGCCGGGAATCCGCCCAGCGTTGAACGGAACTCCGCCAGTCCGGAAGCCGCAACACTTACGACCACCCTGCTCTGCGCTTCACCAAACCAAAACGCATCCTCGCGGATCGCGGCATCGCCGGTAGCGACATCGAAGCCCAACTCCCGTGGGAATGCCGACTCCGCCAATGTTACAAACAACCCGCCTTCGCTGACATCATGCGCCGACCGGATCAACCGGCGGTTGATCAGTTCTGCCACTTTCTGCTGCAGCGCGACCTCCTCCTCAATGTCAAAATAAGGCGCCGGACTGAATTCCACACCCCGCACCTTGTGCAGATATTCGGAGGAATTGATATCGTTTCTCGAATGGCCTAACAGGAATATCGCATCTCCCTCTTCCTTAAAGTCCAGCGTCATCTTGTCCTTCACACTCTTCAGCAAGCCTACCATTCCGATCGTCGGCGTCGGATATACGGCTCCGTCAGGGTTCTGGTTGTAAAAGCTGACATTCCCGCCAGTCACCGGCGTATCGAACCGGCGGCAAGCATCTCCCATCCCTTTAATGGCATGCACGAATTGATAATAAACCTCCGGATCGTACGGATTTCCAAAATTCAGGCAGTTTGTGACGCCCAACGGCTGCCCGCCGCTGCACACAATATTCCGCGCCGCCTCCGCCACCGCAATCATCGCCCCCTTATACGGGTCCGCATACACGAATCGACTATTACAATCGGTCGTCATCGCAAGTGCTTTACCTCCAGTCCCCTTAGCTAACACCACCGCAGCATCGCTGGGTTCGTTGGTGGATGCATTCGCCGCTCCAACCGTACTGTCATATTGAACTGCCACCCATTTCTTCGATGCGATATTCGGCAAGGCGATCAACTTTTCCGCCACTTTGCGCAAATCACGCGGAACATCGATAGTCGCAGGATCGAACGCATTTATCTTTTTCAAATAGGCCGGCTCGCTGTACGGCCGATCATACTGCGGCGCGCCGCCGCCCAGCACCAATTCGTGTGCGGGGATCTCCGCAACAAGCTTTCCCTGCATGTAGAATTTCAACTGCCCGTCGCCGGTCACTTCCCCGATAACGGCAGCTGGCAGGTCCCATTTCTCAAAAATACCGACCACCTCCTGCTCCCTTCCCTTCTGTACTACCATCAGCATCCGCTCCTGACTTTCACTTAGGAGCAACTCCCAGGCCTTCATGTTGTCCTGACGGGCGGGCACCTTGTCCAGGTCGATCCGCATGCCCGCTCCCCCTTTAGCGCTCATTTCGGAAGTAGAACAGATGATCCCCGCAGCACCCATATCCTGCATGCCGACCACCGCACCGGTCTTGATTACTTCCAGACAGGCTTCCAGCAGCTTCTTCTCCTGGAACGGATCACCCACCTGTACCGCCGGCAGTTCCTTGGTACTCTCCCCGGTAATATTGGCGGACGCGAACGACGCCCCGCCGATCCCATCCTTACCCGTTGCGCTCCCGACGAAAATAACCGGGTTGCCAACCCCTTTGGCCGTAGCCGAAATAGTTTCCCCGTTCTTCAGGATACCCACGCTCATCGCATTCACTAACGGATTCGTATGATAGCACTCCTCGAAATAAATCTCGCCTCCGACGGTCGGCACTCCGAAACAATTTCCGTAGTGCCCAATGCCATGCACCACTCCCGACAGCAAATGCTGCGTTTTGCCTTCCTGCAGTTTCCCGAAGCGGAGAGAGTTCAGCGATGCGATGGGTCTTGCCCCCATCGTGAAAATATCCCGGTGGATCCCCCCCACACCCGTCGCTGCCCCCTGGAAAGGCTCGATCGCCGACGGATGATTATGGGATTCGATCTTGAATACGACGCCATAGCCGCCGCCGATATCCATCAGTCCGGCATTCTCCTCTCCGGCCTTCACGAGCATCTTTTTGCCTTCCCGGGGGAGGGTCTTCAACCATTTGATCGAATTCTTGTAGCTACAATGCTCGCTCCACATCGCACTGAAAGCGCACAGTTCTGTGAAATTGGGGGTTCGGCCAAGCTTTTGCCGGATCAGCTCGAACTCTTCGGCAGTGAGCCGAAGCTGTTCGGCCGTTTTTGCGGTAATCTCCATGGGCGCAAAATTACGAACCCCCGCTCAATTTCTTTCCCCGCGACGCACATTTTGCATAAGTCGACCCGAATCGTTAGGTTTGCTGGCTATGGCCTACAGGATTGCTTTTGTAGCGAATACAAGCTGGAGTATCTACAAGTTCAGGCTTTACGTGATCGGGAAATTGGTGGAAGAAGGTTTTGAGGTATACGTCCTTACTCCCCGCGATCGGTATTCCGAACGATTCGAAAACCTGCCGGGCCTGACTTATATTCCGCTCCGGCACTTCAACGCCGGATCGATCTCCCCGATCGAAGACCTCCGCCTGTACAAGGAACTGTTAACCCACTACCGAACCCTCCGCCCCAACCTCATCTTTCATTATACCATCAAGGCAAATATCTTCGGCTCGCTGGCTGCGGCGGCCGCCGGCATCCCTGCCATCTCCGTCATCACGGGTCTTGGATTCGCATTCTCCGGCAAAGGCTGGCTGCAGTTCATCGCCAGAACATTGTACCGCTCAGCATTGAGAAAAACAAAGGAAGTATGGTTTCTTAATAAAGACGATCGCCGGGTCTTCACCACCCTCGGACTTGTCCCCGTGGAAAAAACCTTCCTCCTCCCGGGCGAAGGGGTCGATACTACGGTCTTCTATCCGGCACCCCATGGAACCGACCAAAAGGAGATAACTTTCCTGCTGATCGCCCGGGTCATCCGGCCCAAAGGGATTTATGAATTTGCTGAGGCCGCTCAACAGCTGCGCCGACAAGGCGTAGCCATTCAATGTCAGCTGCTGGGTGTTTACGATGAGGATAGCCCGCAGGCCATCCCCCGATCAATCGTCGACGAATGGGAGCGCAAGAATATCCTGACCTATCTTGGCCGGACCGACGACGTGCCCCCCTTCATCGACCGGGCGGATTGCATCGTCCTCCCCTCCTACCGGGAGGGATTACCGCTCAGTCTTCTCGAGGGCGCCAGCATGGCAAAGGCACTGATCGCCGCCGATACCCCCGGATGCCGTGACTTGATCGATGACGGGATCAACGGCTATCTCTGCCGCGCGAAGGATGGCGTTGACCTCGCCCGGAAAATGACCGATTATTATCATTTGCCTGCAGCCGCCAAACGTCAAATGGGCCTCGCAGGCCGGGAAAAAGTCCTCCGTGACTTTACCCAGGAACACATCCTCGGGATCTATCTTCAAAAGATATGCATATACTGCTGCTGATTGTTTATGGGACACTGGCCAGCGTCGCCGTCTGGAGGATGCCCTTCCTCCAGAAGAGTGGCATCCGACCCGGGTTGCTGTGGCTACTTTTTAGCGCGCATGTCCTCACCGGCTGGCTGCACAATTGGATCGCTTACCACTATTTCCCCGATCACGGCGATATTTGGAATTATTTCTCCCTCAGTTTCCTGTATCGCCACCGGCTGCTCTCGGAATTTAACCTTTTCTTGTCCGACAATTCTACCTGGACTTATATTACGCACAACGGTATTGTCTACATCCAAATGTTCCTCGATCTGCTCTCGTTGGACGACATGAACATCAATACTCTTCTGTTTTCCTTTCCGGTCTTTCTGGGCAATGTCGCACTCTTCCGCGTCTTCCGCCGCCGTTTCGCGGACGATAGCGTGGCCGCCACAACCGTCTTTTGGCTGCCTTCCGTTCTATTCTGGATCGCTTGCATCTACCGGGAAGGAATGCTCCTCATGCTGCTGGGATTTCTCTTTTATCATCTCGACTGCCTGATCAGAAGACCCTCCCGCCGTCCCCTCATCTATACAACCATTCTATTTCTTCTGATCGCGTATT
This sequence comes from Puia sp., assembly GCA_035570015.1. Taxonomy (GTDB): domain Bacteria; phylum Bacteroidota; class Bacteroidia; order Chitinophagales; family Chitinophagaceae; genus Puia. The sequence goes on along the minus strand of DATMLR010000040.1, from coordinate 62 downwards.
TCCGCCTTGCCGTGGCTATAATTCTCGTCCCCGCCATTCTCCTCTGGTATTGGATCGACTAT
>DATMLR010000039.1:0-8729 GCA_035570015.1 Puia sp. | reverse complement strand
TGTTTCGGGGGGGTCCGATGTTTCGAGGGGTTCTCTGGACTTGGGGGATTCCGATGTTTCGAGAGGTTCCCTGGACTCGGGGAGTTCCGTTGTTTCAAGGGGTCCCCTGGACTCGGGGATATCCGTTGTTTCGAGGGGTTCCCCGGACTCGGGGAGTTCCGTCGTTCCTGGCGACTCCGCCCCCATCCGCCGGCGCCTGCGGAAATTGCTTACGGTCTGGCGGGCTTCCTGCTGGACCAGCGGAATCCGCGGCTGGTCGACAAAGTCGAGTCGAATCGCCTGATTGGCTTCCTCCACCTGCGTCTGCACGTGTTGATAAAATTGCCGCGGGCTCATCTCTTCCAGATCAATAAAATCCGGCAGGCGGATGCCGTACAAGGCAGACAGCTGACCCGCCAGCACGGGGTTGACCTCCGCAACATTGTCCAACACTTTCAGGACATAATGATCCGCTTTTACTTTCTTATTCCTTTTAAGCGACACCGGCAGCAGCAGCAGCGGTGTCTGGATCCGTTCGTCCGGCTCTTCTTTTGAATTATACCAGCTCAGGAAAGCGATCACCAGCTTCAACTGGCTGAACCCGTACTCATTTATATCCCGCTGCGACTCCAGCCTCACGCGGTCGAGTGAAGGCAGCAGATAGGGATGGTCTTCAAACCGCAGATATTTGTTCAGCACGATCTCATTCATCGCGGTGATCTTCTCCGCTACTTCCGCGTTCCACGTGAATAACAGCTCCGGCCGGATGCTCCGGTGATGCAGTACGATCGGGATGCTGCCGACTGTCAGGTTCACAAATCGCGTGTTCGGCTTGAAATATAACAACCGGTTCCGCCGGCTGGTATCGAATAACCGGCTGCGGAGCTTATTTAGAATAAAAGCATCCCGCTCTTTTAGTTCCTTCTGCAGCCAGCCCGCAATCTGGCTCGGGTCGAGCTGCTTTTCGGGAGTATAGTCACGGTAGTGTTCCAGCCGCCGGATGATGTCATACAGATCCTGCGATCTTCGGTTCCTGTCCAGCTCTGTCATTTCGGTGACCAGCCGCCCCAGAGTAGGATGGATCCGCGGCCGATGACCGGAAGGATTCACGCGCACCCGTGCAAATTCCTGCAAATTCTCGTCCTCATACAGGTTCAACCCCAATGCCATGCTGCCTGCCACAAGTCCAAGACAAAAGATATCCGTCAGCGGATCATGATGATCGAAGTCGAACTCATAGCACCGGTACCCGCGGACATAAGTGCCTTTCTCTGCATCGATCCGATATAATGCCGCCGATGGCGGATGCGCAAGTGCTTCATCCAGTTCGAACTCCATTTCATTCAAAAATGCGGCATCGGGATACTCGAAGGGCGCTACCAGACCCGCCTCATGGAAGCCAAGCACTTTCCGGAAAAGTGGCAGGACGAACGCGATCACGTCGTCGGTGGAATAATCCCCCTGATCGAAGGCGCTGAGCAGAAAGGCCTCGAAGCTGATACGGCTTGGCATATATCCGTAAATCTAAAAAACTTCTCCCGTTCGGGCACCTCTTCATACGTTAAAATTGCTTCAGATTTGACTACCTTCGCAGCATGCAGGACTATTTACGCGAATTGAATGAACCCCAACGGGAGGCTGTATTGCATAAGGATGGCCCAATCATGATCGTAGCCGGCGCCGGAAGCGGAAAAACAAAGGTCCTGACTACCCGCATCGCCCACCTTTTGTCGCAGGGGGTCAGTTCATTCAATATCCTGGCACTTACTTTTACCAATAAGGCGGCGAAGGAAATGAAGGAGAGGGTTGAGAAGATCCTGGGCAATAACGAAGCCCGCAATCTGTATATCGGCACCTTTCACAGCGTTTTTGCCCGCATCCTGCGCGGCGAAGCGCATCACCTGGGATATGACCGGAACTTTACGATCTACGACACGGATGACGCCAAGAGCGTTGTGAAGACCGTTATCAACGAATTGAACCTGGACGACAAGATCTATAAACCCAGTACCGTATACAACCGCATCTCCTCAGCCAAGAACGCCCTGGTCGGCCCGGTGGAATATGCCAACGACTATAACATCCAGCAGGAAGATATGCGCAGCAACCGGCCGGCTATCGCCCAGATCTATGACGCCTATACCAAACGTTGCTTCAAGAACGGCGCGATGGATTTCGACGATCTGCTGATCAAGTTTTATGAGCTGCTGAAACACTTCCCCGAGAGCCTCCATAAATTCCAGCATAAATTCAAGTATATCCTGATCGACGAGTACCAGGATACCAATCCCGCGCAATACGAGATCATTAAACTTCTGGGCGCTGCACATGAGAATGTATGCGTGGTCGGTGACGATGCTCAAAGCATTTATAGCTTCCGCGGGGCTACCATTGAGAATATCCTGCAATTCCAAAAGGATTACGACGACGTAAAGGTGGTGAAGCTGGAACAGAACTATCGCAGCACCCAGAGCATCCTCAATGTTGCCAATGAGGTGATCCGGAACAATAAGGGCCAGATCCCCAAGAACCTGTGGACGGATAATGCGGCAGGCGAGAAGATCAAGCTGGTCCGACTGATGACCGATAACGAAGAAGGGAAATACGTGGCCGATACCATCCAGGAGCAGCGATTGCGCAATCACTACCACAACCGCGACTTTGCCATCCTTTACCGTACCAACGCCCAGAGCCGAGCTTTTGAAGAAAGCCTTCGCCGGATGGGCATCCCCTACACAATATATGGCGCCATCAGCTTCTATGCGCGAAAGGAGATCAAGGATTTTCTGGCCTACTTGCGCGTCATCGTCAATCCCCGCGACGAAGAAGCCCTCAAACGGATCATCAATTACCCCGCCCGCGGCATCGGCAAGACCTCTATTGACCGCGCAGTACTGGCGGCCAATGAACACAGCATCTCTATGTGGGATGTGCTGCAACGGGCCGGTGAATTCGGTTTTAAAGCCGGCACTTTGGAATCCATCCAAAACTTCGTGCTCATGATCCGCAGCTTCGCCAGCATGCTAACCAACAAAAACGCCTATGACGTCGCTCAACACGTCGGCAAACAGACCAACTTCGTAAAGGAACTCTTCACAGACAAAACTGCCGAAGGCGTAGCCCACTACGAGAACATCCAGGAATTACTCAACTCCATCAAGGAATTCACGGAGATGCCCGATGAGGACGGCGTCCTGGAGTCGGAAACCAAAACCTTGGGCAATTACCTTCAGCAGATCACCCTGCTTACCGATGCCGACGAGAAGGATCCCAATGCCGACACCGTAAAACTCATGAGTATCCACGCCGCCAAAGGCCTCGAATTCTCCTGCGTCTTCGCCGCCGGCCTGGAGGAAACGCTTTTCCCCAATGCCATGGCGATCAATACCCGGGAAGAACTGGAGGAAGAGAGACGGCTGTTCTATGTCGTGATCACCCGAGCCAAGCAGAAATTGTGGATCACCTATGCCAACACCCGCTATCGCTATGGCAATCTGACCCAAAACGAACCCAGCCGTTTCATCGACGAAATACCATCCGAATACCTCGACCGCAGCTTCGCAGGCGGCGGCGCCCGCAACCAGGGCCAGGGCTTCCCGGGACCCTCCGGCTCCGCATACGAACGGCTCCACGGGGGGCGGGTGGAAAGTGCCAAACCGTCTTACGTTCCCCCCAAAGCCCCGGCAAGAACCATCGAGCACCGGCCGAGCCCGGACTTCGTTCCCAGTGATACCTCCACCCTGCAGGTAGGACAAAAGGTGGAGCACCAGAAGTTCGGCTTCGGGGAGGTAACTTCGATGGAAGGCAACATTAATAACCTCACCGTCACCATCAAGTTTGAACACAACGGCGAAAAGAAGATTATGTTAAATTATGCGAAACTGCGGATTGTGCCGGCGACCTGATGCGGATTGTCCCGGCGACCTGACGCGGATTGTCCTGGCGCAGGTATTTTGCAGTTTTGTATGCCCCAAACCTCTCGTCCGTGGAATTTTTCTCGTGCTGGGAAGGAATAATGGCACTGACTGCTACCCCTCACAAAAAAAACCTTGTGAAGGCATTCGCGGTAGCGTCCGTAGTTATTGATTTTAATAAAAGTTTGCTATCTTTTACGCATGACCGAAATCTACAAAGTACACCCCGGTGGATTGTATTTTGTAACCCTGACCGTTGTCGGCGGGATCGATGTCTTCACCCGCTATGAATATTGTGATCTGTTGGTGGACAACCTGAACTACTGTATAGATAACAAACGGCTAAGGGTATACGAATACTCCATCCTCCCGAGCCAGTTGTATATGATAGCGGATATCGAATCGGGTAAGGGAAATCTACCGAAAGTACTAAGGGATCTGAAAAGCATCTCAGCCAAACAGCTCCTCCGGGCTATTTCCGAGCACCCCGATGAGATCCGTAAGGAATGGCTGATGCGCCAATTCCAATTTTTTGCCAACCGCTATCAGCATGATTCCGAGCACCATTTCTGGCAATTCGGCAATCAACCGGTCGATATCGATAAAATTGTTAAAAAAGGCAACCCTGCACCTTCCCCAATTGATAAGCTCCTTGAGGCCAGATGGGTCGACGACCCCGCCCACTATATCTACTGTAGCGCCTGGCCGCGCCAACGGGTAAAATTGGAAAAAATAAAATCGTATCTTTAGAGGAATCCCCACCCAATTTGTTCATTCAAACAAGTTGCGTATGTTGTCGAATAGCCAGCCGAATATTCCTCTTGATGCCTGTTATTTCCTGACATTCAATATAGTAGACAAGATCGACCTGTTCGTACGGCCTGCCTATAAACAGGTGATTACAGACGCCCTCAACCACTTTATCCGCGCGCAGGGCCTTCACCTCTATTCCTGGTGCCTCATGAGCAGTCACCTTCATCTTGTACTCCGCACCAGGGACGGTGCGGCGCCCGCCTACTTCGAACGGGATTTTAAGCGATATACCACTCCGGCATTGCTGAAAACCATCGAAATGGAAATGGACTTCCGCCGGGACTGGATGCTTCAGCGCTTCGAAGAATACGGCAAATCCCTTCGGCGGCTGGAGAAGTACCACCTTTGGCAAAACTGCAGCAGCCCGCTTCGGATCGAGAACGACCAACCCAGGCTCCTGATGGACCAGATCGGCCATGTCCACGAGAACCCTGTCCGTGAAGGGATCGTCGACCAGCCGGATGCCTATCTCTTTAGCTCTGCCAGGGACTACACCGGCATCCGCGGCCTTGTCGCCGTCAAAGTCGTCCAGCTCCAGGGCCTGCTGTCCGCCAAACGGATCTCCGCGAACTAAAGTACCCCGATTGTAATATTTTCGCCCTATCCGCGACCAAGGCTATAAGCTTCAAAATCGTCGATTTGCAGGACCCCGCCATACAGGAAGCCTTCGTCAGGCTGGTGAGCGAACACCGCGGCATGCTCTACAAAGTCTGCCGGATGTATTGCTTTTCAGAAGCGGACCGCCAGGACCTTTTCCAGGAAATCGTTTTACAGCTATGGCGATCCTACCCCCGGTTCCGCGGCGAAGCCAGGATCAGCACCTGGCTCTACCGGATCGCCCTCAACACGGCCATATCGGGGCTCCGCAAGCGACGCGGTCTGATCACAACCGTCGAACCGGACAGGCTGCCGACTGAATTGCGGGATATCCAATATCCTGCGGAAAAAGAAGAGCAGGTCCAGCTGCTTTATGCCGCCATTGATAAATTGACCGAAGTGGAAAAAGCGCTGACCATGCTTTATCTGGACGATAGGAGCTACAACGAAATGGAAGAGATCCTCGGGATATCCCAGAATAACCTCCGAGTCAAAATGAATCGGATCCGGGACAAATTGCGTAAGATCACAAAAGCAGATGCGTATGGAATTGGAAAGTCTTAGATATATCTGGCATTCATTGGAAGTCCCGTCGGACGTCGAATACGATCGGCGGGCCCTGCTCGCCCTGGTGGAAAAGAAGTCGCAGGCGCCCATCGCCCGCATGCGTCGCAACCTCATCGGAGAGGGGATATTACTCCTTGTAGCCTATATCCCCGCTATCCTTGTTTTCCTGCTCGGATTTAAGGGCCGCCTGGTCGCCGTCGCCTGGCTGTACATCATCCTCGCCGGTTTCTTTTTTGCCTACTACTATAGCAAATACCGGCTGCTGAGTAAGATGCAATGCCCCACCTGCGAGCTCAGATCCAATCTTGCCCGCCAGGTCCGGACCCTCAAACGTTATACCCGGTTCTACCTCCTGGCCGGCACCGGCATGATCCCCCTGGCTTATATGGTGGCCTATCTTATCATCCGCTGGAAACTGCCATCGGTCAACCCTAACCCCTGGCTGATCCTGCTGATCCCAATCACGATCGGCATGTACTATATCAACGCCTCCTATGTCAATCGCCTCTATGGCCGGCATATCAAAAAATTACAGGAATTGCTGTCGGAATTGGATTCGGAGTGAGTAATTTACCGCCAAAACTAACAGCCATGACCAGGACCCTCCTAACCACACTCATCCTCCTAACCCTGACCACGAGCGCATTCACCCAGGCCTCCAAAGACGAAGCAGCCATCCGAAGCGTCATGGCTAACCAGGTAGACGCCTGGAATAAAGGCAACATCGACGCCTTCATGAAAGGCTATTGGAATAACGATTCCCTCGTTTTTATCGGAAAATCCGGCCTCAGTAATGGCTACCACCAGGCGCTTGCCAATTATAAGAAGAATTACAGCGGGTCCGACCAAATGGGCAAGCTCTTCTTCGATCTGTTAAAGGTGAAAAGGCTATCGGCTGACTACTATTTCGTGATCGGGAAATGGTTCCTCAAAAGAAAAGCCGGAGATATCGGCGGTGTCTATACCCTCCTCTTCCATAAGATCAATGGACTATGGCGCATTGTCGTAGACCATACGAGTTGATGGGGGAAGGGAAGAGGGGGGTGGCGGGATGGGAATTAATTCATCAGCAATTTCCTGAAATCGGTCGAATCCCCGTTGAAAACATCAAAATCGACCCGGGTAACGATCCCATTCACGCGGCCCGACTCACTGTGCTGCCAGAAGTTCCAGTCACGGGAGATATTAGGCCGCTGCTTTTGAAGATAATGCGCCACCCATAACGGATACGCATCGAAATCATCCTTCAGATACAGCTTATAGAAGTCCACATTGGTATAGATTATCGGGATGACATGATAATAATCCTGCACCGTCTGAAGCCATTCTTTGGCCCTCTCCCGGAGCTTATCCGGCGGCACCCCATAAGTCTGCTCGATATCCAGCACCGGGGGCAGATCACCGGAACCCAGCTCGACGGAATTGATGAAATTCTCGGCCTGCGCCTTCCCGCTCTTTGTTGCCAGGAAAAAATGATACGCGCCCCTCGATATGCCCGCGTCACGCGACTTTTTCCAATTCCGCCGGAAGAACGCATCTTCATTTCCCAACCCTTCTGTCGCCTTGATAAAAGCAAAACTCATCTGCACATTCCCCACCCGCATCGCTTTCACCATTTCCCAATCAATAAAATCCTGATATTTGGAGACATCGATCCCATGTATTTGATAATTGACCGGAATCTCAATGCCAAAAGCCGCATAGTTCATAAAATGGGCTCTTCTTTCCATCAGCCAGATATAACCCAGATATCCCATCACGACCGCCACCGCCATTCCCAGGAATACTAACCCGATCTTCCAGACTCTATTTTTCCTTGATTTGTATGCCATCGCATACAAACATAATTCACTATTTTTATACTTCCATGCCGGAGTTTAATCGTAACGATACAATCAACTTCCTATCCAAGTTGACAGGGCGGCGTCTCTGGAACGGGATAAAGGTGCTCTCCAGCTACTACCTCAGCAAATGGACGAGGCGCGCCGTCCAGTGGGGCTACCCGGTCTCGCTCTCCTTCGAGCCTACTACCTCCTGTAACCTCCGCTGTCCGGAATGTCCGAGCGGTCTGCGGGCATTTACCCGGCCAACCGGAATGCTGCAAACCGATTTTTTTCGCGGGACCATCGACCAGCTTTCAAAGGAACTGCTGTACCTCATCTTTTATTTTCAGGGCGAACCATATCTCAACCCCGATTTCCTGGATATGGTCGCTTACGCCTCCGCGAAGGGTATTTATACCGCCACCTCCACCAACGCCCATTATCTGAATGATTGCAATGCCAGGAGAACCATAGAAAGCGGCCTCGACCGGCTCATCATCTCCATCGACGGAACAACCCAGGATGTCTATGAGCAATACCGCATCGGCGGCCGTCTCGACAAAGTGCTCGAGGGTACCCGCAATATCGTCCGATGGAAAAAAGAGCTGAGAAGCAAGACCCCCTTTATTTTCTTCCAGTTCCTGGTCGTCCGGCCCAATGAGCATCAACTCGCCGATATCCGCAAACTTGCGAATGAAGTCGGTGTCGATCAGGTCCGCTTCAAGACCGCACAGGTTTATGATTACCACAGTGACCCCAACGGATTGATCCCCACCCAATCCAAATATAGCCGCTACCGGCGTCTGCCAAACGGCGACTGGGCGCCCAAAAACAGTCTCGACAACCACTGCTGGCGTCTCTGGCACGCCACGGTCATCACCTGGGATGGTCTGGTGGTGCCCTGCTGTTTCGACAAGGACGCGCAGCATCCGCTCGGTGACCTTAAGGGCAGACCCTTCAAGGAGGTCTGGCAAAATGAACAATACATTCAATTCCGCCGCCAAGTCCTCCAAAGCCGGAAGAATATCGATATTTG
>DATMLR010000038.1:0-3819 GCA_035570015.1 Puia sp. | reverse complement strand
GCCGATGATTCAGCAGGAGACGGGGAATTCCTATCACGAGTGGTTTGTGGAGTTCGGGGACAAGCCGGTGGACCTGGCGGATTTTGCGATCCGGGTGGACAATAATCTCCGGGCGAAGAACATTTATTATGACGATCTGATCACGGGCCATATCCTGCAGCCGCTGCGTATCCGGACGGTAAAAAAGCATGGGTTCATCGACTATATGAAGTCGGTTGGCAAGCTCGGCGGTCAGAATAAGGTACCGCGATTGAGCAATGACCGGAAACTGGCTGCCGAGCTGGAAAAATATGTAGAATGACGCAGACTATGGCAAACGGACCGAAAAAGAGGATCGCGATATTTGGCTCAACCGGCTCCATCGGGCGTCAGGCTCTTGAGGTCATCCAGGCGAATCCTTCGGTCTTTAGTGCGGAAGTGCTGACGGCCCAAACCAACGACGAGCTGCTGATCCGGCAGGCGCTCCAATTCCAGCCTAATATTGTAGTGATCGGGGATGAGAAGAAACTCGGGCGGGTGAAGGATGCGTTGGCGGGCAGGCCGGTCAAAGTTTTCGCAGGGGAAAAGGCGCTGGAGGAGGTGGCCTGTATGGACATCTACGACATGATGCTGGCGGCGATCGTTGGTTTTGCAGGGCTGCGGCCGACGCTCTGCGCTCTTGAGCAGGGCAAGGCGGTGGCGTTGGCGAATAAGGAAACGTTGGTCGTTGCCGGGGATATCGTGATGAAGAAGGCGCTGGAGTTCCGGGCGCCGATCATCCCGGTGGATTCGGAGCATTCGGCCATCTTCCAATGTCTGGTCGGGGAGACGCGGAACCGGATCGAGAAGATCATCCTGACGGCGTCGGGTGGGCCTTTCCTGGGGAAGAAGCCCAATTACCTGGTCAATGTCAAGCGGGATCATGCGTTGCAGCATCCCAACTGGAATATGGGCGCCAAGGTAACGATCGATTCGGCTACGCTGATGAATAAGGGGTTGGAGATGATCGAAGCCAGGTGGCTGTTTAGTCTTCGGCCGCAGCAGGTGCAGGTCGTGATCCATCCGCAAAGTATCATCCATTCGATGATCCAGTTCGAGGATGGGAGTATAAAGGCGCAGATGGGGCTGCCGGACATGAAGCTGCCGATCCAGTATGCGATGAGCTTTCCGCAGCGGCTGGCCAGCGGTTTCCCGCGGTATGACTTCAGGAAGCCGGCCGCACTGACCTTCGAAGAGCCGGATACCAAAACGTTCCGGAATCTGCTGCTTGCGACCGAGGCTTTGCATAGGGGAGGCAACCTGCCCTGTGTGCTGAATGCGGCGAATGAGATTGCGGTCTTTGCTTTTCTGCGAAATCGGATAGGGTTTCTGGATATGACGGATCTTGTTGAACGTACGATGCAGGAGATGCCGTATATAGAGCGGCCGACGATGGAAGAATATTTTGAAAGCGATGGGGAGGCCCGTAATTTTGCCGCGTCCCTGATTAAGCTATAATTATGACACTATTAGCAATTGATTGGTCTTCGGTTGGAATCAAGGTGGTTCAATTCATTTTTTCTTTCGGCATCCTGGTCATTCTGCATGAACTGGGGCATTTTCTGACTGCCAGGTGGTTCAAGTGCCGGGTGGAGAAGTTCTATTTGTTCTTCAACCCCTGGTTTTCGCTTTTTAAAAAGAAGATCGGGGAGACCGAATATGGGATAGGTTGGGTTCCTTTCGGCGGGTATGTGAAGATATCCGGGATGATCGACGAAAGCATGGACAAGGAGCAGATGGCGCAACCGGCGCAGCCCTGGGAGTTCCGTAGCAAGCCGGCCTGGCAGCGGCTGATCATTATGCTGGGCGGGGTGACGGTGAATGTTCTGCTGGCCTTTGTGATCTTTATTATGATCATGTGGACCTGGGGGGACCGGTATATTCCGGTGACCAAGCTGAAATACGGACTTTTTGCGGACACGCTTGGCCGGAGGATAGGGTTGAAGGACGGGGACGTGATCATTGGGGTCGGCGGCAAGCCTGTGATCCGGACGAATGTGATCAGTTCGGAGATCATTATGAATGAAGCGAAGTCGGTGACGATCGTGCGGCATGGGGACACGATGCAGCTGGCGATCCCGCCGGGATTTATTTCACAGCTGAGCAAGAACAGGCTGGAGCGCTTCTTCGGGATCCAGTGTCCAAAGGTTGTCGACTCGGTGCCCAGGGAAGTGAAGATCCTTTCGGGCACAGTACAGAAGGGAGATACGCTGATTGGGATCGACGGACATTTTTTTACTTATGAGACGGACATGGCCAGGGATACGTCCCTTAATTACCTGACGCGGGCGACTACGACCAAACAGACAGAGAGCTTCAAACGCGGCAGCGATACGGTGAGTGCGCTGCTGGCAAGAATGGAAAAGGGCGGAACGGGGATCGTATTCAAGAATCCGGAAGACATCCTGGGATATGTCCAGATCAATTATACCTTATTGCAGGCGATACCGGCGGGGATCCATAAGAGTATCACGACGCTGGTCAACTATATCCGCAATCTGAAGCTGTTGTTCACGTCGAAGGAGGTGAAGATGCAGGATAATCTGGGGAGTGTGGTGAGCATTGCAAGTGTCTTCCCATCTGTATGGGATTGGGAGAGCTTCTGGACGCTGACGGCGATCTTCAGTATCCTGCTGGCGTTTATGAATGTGTTACCGATCCCGGCGCTGGACGGGGGGCATGCGTTATTTACCTTGTATGAGATGATCAGCGGGCGGAAGCCGAGTGATAAGTTCATGGAGTATTCGCAAATGGTCGGGATGGTGTTATTGTTCGGGCTGATGGCGTATGCCATGGGGCTGGATATCTTCAGGATCTTCCGATAAATGGATATGAAGAAGCTAGTATACCTTTTTTTCGTGGCGTCGTTGGCGTCCTGCGGGCAGGGTGGCGGAAGCGTCATTAAGAGTAAGATCGATAACAAGAAATCCCCTGACCATCTGCGGATCCCCGGCACAAGATTGTATATTATTCCACCGCCGACCTTTAAGGCGGCTACGGGTTTTATCGGGCTCCAAAAGGGAGATGACGGGATGATCAGTGTCATGGATCTGGTTGGCGGGAACTTCTTTACCAATGCGGCGACCTTTTCCAAATCAGAATTCGAGCAACGTGGGGTGAAGGTCTTCGATTTCCGGGAATTACGGGTAAACGGCTATCCCGCAAAGCTGCTGTTGGGACAAGGCGAGGGGCCGGCAAAGATGTACGAGCTGGTCTTCGGCGATACCACCTTCTCGACGATGGTCACGGGCATGTACAAGGTCGGTGATGATGCCACCGCCCACGAGATCATCGCCGCGATAAATTCCATCGTTTACGATAAGAAGGTCAATGTAGATCCTTTCGAGACGGCTTATTTTTCGATCGATGAGAAGGCCTCGACATTCAAATTCCTACGGTCTACTTCCAATATGTATGTCTATTCCATCGGTGGTATCGAGCACCCCGAAGACGCAAATGCCCCGATGCTGCTGGTAACGCAGATGCCGAAGCAAGACGGGTTGTCCATGAAGGATGTTGTCGCTCAAATGATCAGTCAAGGCGGGAAATATGGTTTCCAGGACCCGGTGGTGGTCAGCAATGCGAGTCGGAAATTCAATGGGATGGACGCGTATGAAGCCGAGATTGATGTCGTGGTCCAGGGGATGAAGACGCGACTTTATTATTTTGCGGTGGAAAATGGCGGCAGGGTTGTTGTGGTCAATGGCGTCGCGAAAAAGGATATAGACAATAATGTTGTTGAGTTCAAGAAGGCGGCTGGGTCGCTGACGTTTAAATGAGGAATACCCGGCTCGGTTGGGG
>DATMLR010000037.1:0-3542 GCA_035570015.1 Puia sp. | reverse complement strand
TATTGCGCACTTTGATCTTCAACACCCAGAATGACTTCCCGTCGTCATCAACGGCGATATTTAACCGAAGCCCCTCCAGGCCCCGGATGGATTCGAGCCGGTCCTTTAATGCCCCGTACCGGGAGGCGGGCACGCTGATCTGCGCGTTGATCCCCTCCGCCGCCACGTAAATCCGGCCAAAAACTGCGAGATCATTCAATTCGGGATACAACTGATCGCGAAAAGCTCCCGGATCGGCGATCGGGACATAACGATAGAACGAGATCGTCGTCCGCGGCTCTGTTTCGGCCAACATCCGTTGTCGTAATTCTTTTTGATTCACCCGATTATGTAGCGCGGCCATCTGGCAAAACTACTACATTTTCCTCAAGGTCCGCCGCTTCTCCCGGCCCGCCGGAGGCCGCCCCCGATCAACCCGTCCAGACCGAACCGGACCCCAGTCTGGCTATAACGCCCATTCAGCCAGGATCCGACCAGGTCCACCCGGAACAGTTTGAAGATATTCTCCAGCCCGCCGAATGCCTCTACATAGTTGTTGTTCGGATTGACATAGAACGCATTGGTCCCGCCCACCAGGTTCCAGTTCCAGCGGCGAAATACCGGGATCTTGTTGGTCAGGAGTCCGTTGAAATGATGCTCGAGGTGCCCCGTCGCGTAGAATGCGGCGGTCGTGCTGTTCGCATAGTAAGGCGCCAGCTGAAAGCTGTTGAGATATTCGCTGGCAAAGAGCGTTTGGTTGCCGGAAAAATGCTGGTAATCCTGGATATAAACCGACCGGGTATTGAGGAACCCGCCGATACTGAACCGATAGTGCAGCAACCCCCGCAATTTCAAATTGACTTCATCCCAAACCGAGAACCGCCATTTGTCGAAATTCACATCGCTACCCAGCACCCCATTCCAGCCTTTCTCATATTGTAGTTCCAATGTCGGGTATTTGGATCCGATCGCCACCTTCCGGTCGGGGAACTCGATAAAACGCTGCCCCGGCTCATATTGCAGGTCGATGCTGGTTAGTACGGCCTGATGCCGCGGGAAGGGTGTATCCAACTGCTCTACCGGGTAGTTAGGCGTGAACGATCGGCCCTTGATCGTGACGATTGAGTAATCCGTCGTATTGGCAATCGGTATCCGGTCTTCATACCACCCTTTTATATTCAGCCGCATCCCGTTGTCCAGCCTCATAGTCGAGCTCAGCTGCGCAAAATAGTTCTCATAGATCTTCATATAATTTCGCCGCCACCATAAAGTGTATAACGCATTAACCGGTTCCGATATCGGATCGTCCGGATTGAACTGCGAGACCCGTTTGCCGCCGGACAATGACCAGGTTTGCCGGGAAGAAAATTCATCATCGCCCTCCCGCTCGAACGTTCGGCGCCGCCACGTCAGGTCCGCCCAGGGGTTGAGATGCGTATTGTGAAAGCCGTATCGAATATGTGGCGAGAAGGTCAGCCTTCCCTTGCCATTCGGCAACGCGCGGCTCAGTGAGCCGTCCAGTTTGATATGGATACCCTCCACGGTATTGTAGCTCAATCCCCGGACCAATGGATCGATTGTGTAGATCAACGGCCGCGGCTGCCGGAAATTCGAATGCCGGACACCAAAGTACATCAGCTGATTGAATTTCACCGGCCCCTGCTGCTTCAACAGCGAGTCGCGGTTCTTTTTGGTGCCCATCGAATCCCGGTTATATTCATAGATGCTGTCCTTTACTCTATAGTTGACCTTCTCATCCGGCTCCAGCGGCACCGGCCGGATCGAATCCCAATAAGCCCTTGTCCGGCGATTGCCCGCCGTATCATAACGGATAAAGACATTGTTGAAAAAGCGCTTCCGGAACCGCGGGTTCACGTCGAAGTCATTGTATACATCGAGGAAGGTCCCAACCGCATCGAATCCCAGGATATTGAACGTAAAGGTGACCACCTGGTCCTTGACCTGCCAGATCGAAGAAGCGGTCGTAGGGTTCGATGAGTCCGAACCGACAGGTGCATGGATCTGCCTGATCTCCACGGTGTCCAGGATCTCCAGCTGCGAAGTCTTCAGCAGCATGAGGTCCAGGCTGTGGATGCGCCACTCCCCTTCCACGATCTCGATCGTCCCGGAGAACAACGGTTCATATTTCCGGCGTGGGATCACCTGAATGCGGTTGATCTCCCGCCCCTCCTCGAAATACGAGCCAAGGAAATGGTACCGGTAATAATTCAGCGCCCCGTCGGCGATCGGCGATACGAAGCCGCGCGGATTGAGACCTCCACCCAGCGTGTTCACATTATTGCTATAGAAGTTGATAAAAACCGGGAACGAAAACCCGAAGCCATTCGACCCTGCCTCCCGGCCCGAGAGAACCTCCAGCTTGATCTTATCGGGCCGCTTATACGCGATTTTACTCAGCGATTCGGAGAGGTAGATAATGCCCTTCCCGGCCGAGTCGACCCCCATGTCCTTCTTATCCTTCTCCTCCAGCCGCTGCCCAAATATCTTGTTTGGCAACCCGCGGGTGCGGATCAGCGTTTTGACGTATGCCTCACAGGTAAAAGAATCCAGCGGCATTTCGTAGTCCTTCCGCTTTTTGATGGCATGCCGGATGATCGCGTAGGCAGGATCTTCACCGCCCGGCCTCACAACCACTTCGGCCATGGACAGCTGCTGCAGCGAAAGCTGAAAGTCCACAACAAGCGGCCTTTCGCCTACGCTTATCTTTTTCTCCCTCCGGGTATAACCCACATATTGGCAGACCAGCGTATACTCACCCGGGGCCAGATCCAGTGCATACTTCCCGTCGCTCCCTGCAGAGACCCCGCGTGAAAATCCCTTTACCAGGATGGATGCGTAGGACAAAGCGTTCCCCTTGTCGTCGGTAACGGTACCGGTGACCCGGGTAGCATGAACTTCCGTCCCGGTCAAAACCATCAACCCGCATAGGATAAGGGCGCGAAAGATAAGGGCGCGAAGCATAAGGCAAATGGATTTACTTTCTTAAGAAGGACGCTGTCAGCGAGCCGCCTCCGCCTACCAGCGCACCCACGAACGCAGTCACCAGGATCAGCAGATGCGGCGATCCGCTCAACGGCAGGAGCCACGCGATCTTAGTCGCCAGAATTCCTTCGTTCTCCACGTTGGCTGCAAGCGCCAGACCGCCCCACAACAGGAATAAGGCGATGAAGCCGGATAGAAAGGCCGGGAGCGGCCGCAGGGGGATCAGCAGACTGACCGCGAAGGCGATCGGAGCAATGATCCAGTTGGGAAAAAAGAGGCCGCCGGCAAAACAAAGCAGCGCGATAAGTAATGTATTGACAAGGAATTTTATCAGCATAATTGATTATTCATCGAAAGCGGGAGAAAAATGGAGCACCCATTGCACCTGTTTGTCGTTTTTATCTTCAGTCCCCATGACCCATACCGGCAAATACCTGCCCGCTGCCCACTTGTCGACAAACGTATCATAATATCGGCTGCCGGGGTTTCCGCTTTGCCCGCCGGGGTAAATGCCGTAGGCCTCCGTCTTGTCCGTCAGCTCGACGATCATCCGCCAACTG
>DATMLR010000036.1:0-6115 GCA_035570015.1 Puia sp. | reverse complement strand
CGGCGGAATGCGGATGCGGGGTTTGCGTTGAGTGATCATGCGGACTGGAAGGGTTTGCTGGCGGCGGTGCGGGGGACGGGGGCGGAGCAGGTGTATGTGACGCATGGGTTTCAGGCGGTCGTCGCGAGATATTTGAATGAGGAAGGGATAAGTGCTGCTGAAGTTAAAACGGAATATGGGGAGGATGAGGAGGCTCCGACAGATGCCTAGCGGAATGCGGCTTTTTGCAGAGCTGGTGGTGAAGCTGGGGGCGAGTACGAAGACGAATGACCGGCTGGGGTTGTTGGAACGATATTTTTCGGTAGCGGGTGACCCGGACAAGGTTTGGGTGATCGCGCTTTTCAGCGGGCGGCGGCCAAAGCGGACAGTGAATACGACGATGTTGTGGGAGTGGTGCCGATCGATGACCGATCTGCCGGAATGGCTTTTTGCAGAAAGCTATCATGTAGTAGGCGATCTGGCGGAGACCATCGCGTTGTTATTGCCGGATACGGCTGAGGTCGTGGATTTAGGGGAGAGTTTGGGGTACTATCTGATCCGGCTGGGGGAATTGGGGAAGGAATACGAAGCGGCGAGAAAAGCGTTTGTGCAGCACTGTTGGGCGGGGATGAACCAGGATGAGCGGTTCGTATTTAATAAATTGATTACAGGCGGGTTCCGGATCGGCATCTCGCAGCAGACGGTGGTGAATGCGCTGGCGCGGGCGACGGGGGCGGAGGCTTCGGTCGTGGCGCATCGGATCAGCGGTGACTGGGACCCGGCGACCACGGATTATACGGCGCTCGTCAGCGGGGACGGGGGCGGCAGCGATTTGTCGAGGCCCTACCCTTTCTATCTCGCTTATGCGCTGGAGGAGGAGTTGCCGGCGCTTGGGAGGCCGGAGGAGTGGCAGGCGGAGTGGAAGTGGGATGGGATCCGGGGGCAGCTGATCCGGCGGGGAGATTCATTGTTCGTGTGGAGTAGAGGGGAGGAATTAATGACGGAAAAATTTCCTGAATACCAGGATTTTTTGACCCGGCTTCCGGTTGGGATGGTGCTGGATGGGGAAATTATTGGTTTTAAAGGTTCGGGTGTGCTGCCGTTTGCGGCGTTGCAGACGAGGATCGGAAGGAAGAATGTTACAAAGAAGAATTTAAGTGAGGTTCCTGTTGGGTTTATCGCGTATGACCTGCTGGAATATGGCGGGGAAGATTGGCGGGAGAAGACGCTGGAGGAAAGGAGAGTGAAGCTGGAGATTGTGGTGGGTGCGGCGGGGCATCCGTTGCTGCAGCTTTCGCCGATGGTTCCTTTTGCGAATTGGGACGAACTTGCGGCGGCGCGGGCCCGAGCGCGGGACGTGGGAAGTGAAGGGATCATGTTGAAAAGAAAATCGTCGATCTACCAGGTGGGGCGGCGGCGCGGCGATTGGTGGAAGTGGAAGATCGATCCGTTGGTGATCGATGCGGTAATGGTGTATGCGCAGAAGGGCCATGGCCGGCGGAGCAACCTGTACACCGACTATACGTTTGCCGTCCGGGATGGGGATCAGTTGCTGACGTTTACGAAAGCATATTCGGGATTGACGGACAAGGAGCTGGCGGAGGTGGATGCGTTTGTGCGGAAGAACTCGCTGGAGAAGTTCGGCCCGGTGAGGACGGTTAAGCCGGAGCTGGTGTTTGAGATCGCTTTTGAAGGGATTGCAGCGTCGGCGCGGCATAAGTCGGGCGTCGCGCTGCGATTTCCGCGCATCAACCGGTGGCGGAAGGATAAGACGGTGGCGGAGATCGATACGATCGAGGGTCTTAAAAAGATGTTGGAGCTGTATGGGAAATAGGGGGTGGATGAAAAAGTAGGTTCTTATTTTTTCAATAAATCAAACAATCGCGTATTGATATACAACGTTTCTTTCCATACCCGCCTGGACTGTAAAACCCCAATTTTTTCCAATGCCTTCAGGTATTTGGCGGCGGTCACCCGAGATATCTGAAGTCGAGCGATAACATGATCGATTTTGCTGTACGGATGTTCGAATAACAGTTCCAACAACTCTTTGTTATAGGATATTGTCGCTTCTTTCTTTATTTGCTCCTGAGTTGCCGAAAAAAGCTTGTTTATCTCCTTGATTTGGTGAATCGTTTCTTTTGCAGTTTGCGCCACTCCACGCAAAATAAATAATACCCATTCCTCCCAATTGTGGTTGATCCTTACATCCTGCAGGAGCCGATAATAATCGGATTTATGCCTGATGATGTATGAGCTTAAGTAGAGAATAGGGGTTTCCAGCAGGCCGTGAAGGATTAAATACAAGACATTAATAATGCGCCCGGTTCGACCATTCCCATCGTAAAAGGGATGTATACTTTCGAACTGGTAGTGCTGGACGGCAAGTTTAATCAGCGGAGGCAGATCATCTGTTTCATTTAGGTATTCCTCGAGATTTTTCATAAGGTTGAGTATGGCGTGGTGATCATCCGGAGGAGTATAAATAACTTTTCCTGTGGCCGCGTTCCTGAGAGCTGTTCCGGGTAACTTACGAATCCCCGCTTTATTTTCTTCCAGAACCTGCTGGATCTCCACTATTGCATTCGTATGTAAGAATTCCTTCTTTTTGACGAAGCGGAAACCATATAGCGTGGCCTCTCGATAGCGCAGCACTTCTTTGGTGGCCGAATCTGGCTGCGTTCCATTTGCTGATAGGGCCTGGTATAGCTTGTCCTGGGTGGTGACGACGTTCTCGATTTCGGAGCTGGCGGCCGCTTCTTTCAAAATGACAGCGTTGAGAAGAATATCCGGATTAGGTAGGGTATGGGCCAATCCCTTTAATTCCGCCAGGGCTAAAGAGGCGGTGACCAATTGACGTAAGACATTGATAGTCTCAAGCTTATCTTGGGGCGGGGGTAAAAAAGGGAGGTCATTAAATGGTTTTTCAGCTGTTTGTCCGGTCGATTTTGTCATGTAAAGAAAGTTTACAAGAGCGGCTTGTCATGTAAAGATAATTGATAAATTTATACATGATTGAACTATTGTGTAAAAAATCTATGCAGGAAAACAGGAGGGTGGTCTGGGATTAATTTCGCTGAAACGCCTTGGAATGTGGGGGAATATTGGATTGGTTTAGAGGAGAGAAAAAATTGATTTTGAATGAGAACTAAGGCTGCGTTGTAAATTTGGGCTATGAAAAAAGTGTTGGTTCTGGGGATGATCGGATTGGTGGTGTTAGCTTTTACCCGGTGGGAGGGGGAGCGGGTGGCCGAAGGCGAGAAACCGGTGCCGATTCCGGCGAGTCCGCAGCGATCGGGGGATGCGGCGGCGGGTTATCGGTACCTGACTACCGGGGATTATATCAAGAGCGGGATCCCCTATGATTATTTTCTACTTGGCTTCGGGCGGTCGCCGGCCAACTATCTGCACCGGGATAGTCCTAATTCGGTGATCAGCCATGAATATACGGCGGTGAAGGCGCCAAACGGCGAGACGGTGGTCGCACCCAATTGTCTGGAGTGTCATTCACAGGTCTTCGACGGCCGGTTGGTAGTGGGGCTGGGAAATACTATGGTTGACTTCACGGATCGGAAGAAATTGAACCCGCGGGGGGTAGCCGCGGCAGAAAACGTACTGGAGCGGGGTGACCCAAAAAAATACGAGGCGGCAGCGGCCTTCCTGACCGCAATGAAAACGATCAGCGGGCAGCTGTATACGGAAGTCCGGGGTGTGAATTCCGCGGACCGGCTGGCTGATCTGCTCGTGGCGCATCGCGATCCGCAGTCCTTGCGGTGGAGAGCCGATCCGGTGATCGACGTGGCGGGGACGGTGGTTCCCACGGATGTACCGCCGTGGTGGCTCTTGAAGAAAAAACACGCGATGTTCTATAACGGGTTTGGCCGGGGTGATTTTGGTCGTTTCCTGATGGCATCGAACCTACTGACGGTAAGGGATAGTTCGGAAGCGCGGGAGGTGGATGAGCACATGGGAGACGTGTTGTCTTATATCTATTCGATAGAGCCGCCGAAATACCCCTACCCTATTAATAAGGATCTCGCACAGCGGGGCGGAGTGATCTTCGTGGAAAATTGTTCCAAATGTCACGGATCGAGCGCCGAATATCCCAACCTGATGATCCCCGAATCGCTGGTGGGGACGGACTCGCTGCTCTATAAAAGCAATTATCAAAGTCCGCAGTTTATTGAGTGGTTCAACCGAAGCTGGTTTGCGCAGGGCGATCATCCGGCGCGGCTGGCGCCTTCGGACGGGTATATTGCGCCACCGCTGGATGGGATCTGGATGACGGCGCCCTATCTGCATAACGGGTCCGTACCCACGCTGGAGGCGCTGCTGGACAGTCGTGCACGGCCGGTATATTGGGTGCGGGACTTTGCGCATCCGCAGTATGATTATGTGAAGGTAGGGTGTAATTATGCAACGGATACGACGGGTAAAAGGCCGACGGAGGTCTACAATACGACGCTGCCGGGCTATGGCAATTACGGGCATCGGTTCGGGGACGTACTGAGCAAGGCGGAGCGGAAGGCGGTTATCGAATACCTGAAGACGCTGTAGGCGGGCTTTCGGCCAGACCCTCATTGTATGTCTTTTGGTGGATATAGATCTGGTCGCCGTGGCCATGATAGAGAGAGAAACTTTCCGGTCCACCGTCGGCCTGGTAGACGTCGCTGACGTAAAAATTGTTGGTCAGGGAGAATTCTTTATTGTCATGTCCGATGGAGAATGTCAGATAGGCTTTGAACCTGATCGGCGAGCCCGATTCGTCGTAGTGAAGCTGTCTGAATTTAACGGAGTTAATCCCGTTGGTTTCGACCAGCTTCTTTTGGGGCAGGCTGTCGGGGACATATACCTGGAGCGGGCCGGTCTTTGCCAAGGTGGGAAGGTCGTTACTGATCTCGCTGCCGGGGGGTACTAAGCCAACGTCACCAGATCTGGGGAAGGAGCCGATGAAGGTGCTGCTATAGCGGGAATAACGGATCGTTCGGCCGTGGATAATGACGTCCTTATCAATCAGGCTGATAGACTGCTGGTTGCGGATAAAGGCCGATTTTTCCCAGTTGATCGTGAGGGGTTGGCTGGTCTTGTTCAGAATTCGGAGGGTAACCTGGCCGCCGTCGCCGGCCATATCGTAGATGAGCCGCAGGGTATCGTTCTCGAAGACGAATTGATTGAAGTCGTTGCGGGTCAGCTGGGGGGAGTTGACGGTCATGTATTGCCAGGGGTTGCAGGCAGTCATGGAGAAAAGAGCAATGGCGGTTGGGATAATGGCGGGAAGAATAAGGCGTCGCATAGGTAATTTTGTGACAAATTAGAACGAGAAAGCGGTGATAGCTGTTAAAAGATAGTTTATCCCTTGTTAAGAAATGGTTATGCCAGTTTTAGATGGATCGATAGGATACCGGGTCATCCGGGAATGGATGGGATCGCAGGGGCGGGAGCCGTTTGCGTTCCAGGAGGAGGCGTGGGAGCATGTCCTGGCGGGCGGGTCAGGCCTTGTGAATGCGCCGACGGGGTGTGGAAAGACCTTTTCGGTATTTCTGGGGGTGCTGATCGACCATATCAACCGGCATCCGGAGGATTGGCGCAAGCGCGGCGGTCTTGGACTACAGCTCTTGTGGATCTCGCCGCTGCGCGCACTTGCAAAGGATATCGGCCGGGCGATGGAAGAAGTGATCGCCGGGCTGGGGATGCGCTGGCAGGTCGGGATCCGGAATGGGGATACGGAACCGGGTGAGCGGCAGAAGCAGAAGCGGCGGATGCCGGAGGTGCTGATCATCACACCGGAGAGTTTGCATTTGCTCCTGGCGCAGAAAGGGTATGCGGAAGTTTTTGCGGCTTTGAAGGTGATCGCGGTGGACGAGTGGCATGAGTTGTTGGGGAGCAAGCGCGGGGTGCAGGTGGAGCTGGCGTTGTCGCGGATCGTCGGGGTAAAGGGGGGTGGGTGTTCGATTATCGGAATTAGCGCTACGATAGGGAATTTGGACCAGGCGAAGGAAGTGTTGCTGGCGTCGGTTGGGGCCGCCTCCGCCAAGGCTTCGGCGGCCGAAGACGGATTCATTGTACGGGCGTTAATCGATAAGCCAATCGAAGTGGAATCGATCATCCCGGATGAGATCGAGAAGTATCCATGGTC